>NZ_LWGF01000923.1:0-21201 GCF_001635355.1 Oleiphilus sp. HI0125 | reverse complement strand
GCTGCCATTATTCGAAGCCCCAGAAGAGGTGATTGGAATGGCTGCAATGATGAAAACTGGAAGCTAAGGCTTCCAGTTGGTCAAGGCCGCATACTGGGCAAGACTTAAATTTTCAGGGCGCAATCCAGCATCAATATCTAGCTCTTCAAGCGCTTCCAGCTCAATCACACCCGACAAAGCATTACGTAAGGTCTTTCTTCGCTTAGTAAATGCCGTTTTAACAATCGTCTGCAAACGCTCAAGCGATTCGACTGGATGCGGTAGCTCTTTATGCGGTGTTAATCTCACTATCGCAGAATCAACTTTTGGAGCAGGTTCAAAGGCATCAGGCCCAACGATAAATAAAGGCTGAACCCGGCAATAATACTGCGTCATGATGCCTAATCGACCATACAAAGAATGCCCTGGCACAGCAGCCATTCTCTCTACGACTTCTTTCTGGAGCATAAAATGCATATCTTTCAGATGCTTGATATTGTCGAGCAGGTGGAAGATCAAAGGTGTCGAAATATTGTAAGGCAAGTTACCAACAACACGCAAAGGGTGCTCTTCATCAGCTAAAGCATTAAAGTCGAACTTCAGTGCGTCAGCCTCATTAATGTTGAAATCAGGATAATTAAAGAATTTGGTACGCAGAACCGGTATCAAATCTCTATCAAGTTCAACAACCTGTAAGTTGCCATCAAGCCCATCTAACAGATGCTCTGTTAGTGCTCCAAGCCCAGGTCCAATTTCCACCATGCGGTCACCCGGACGCGGATTAATGCCACTGACAATACGCGCAATAATCGCGTCATCGCTTAAGAAGTTCTGTCCAAAGCGTTTTCGCGCTTGATGACCAACGGTTTTTTTTCGTTGAGCCATATTCGTTTTACCTATTTAAGAATGTTGTTACTGGCTTTGACCATATCTATAGCCATCGAGATCGCGGTACGCAAACTTCCCGTATCAATATTTCCGGTTCCAGCTAAATCTAATGCGGTTCCATGGTCCACAGAGGTGCGAATAATCGGTAGACCCAAGGTTATGTTCACTGACTCGCCAAAGCCTGCATACTTCAAAACAGGGAGCCCCTGGTCGTGATACATAGCAAGCACTGCATCGGCGTTTTCAAGGTATTTTTGAGTAAACAAAGTGTCTGCAGGTAAAGGACCAACTAACTCGCAAAGCGCATCTTCAAAACTAGCCATGACGGGCTGAATGACGTTGATCTCTTCTCGCCCCATATGACCATCTTCCCCTGCATGCGGATTCAGCCCAGCCACCAAAATACGAGGCTTCTCAACACCAAACTTACCGCGCATATCAGCAAGTAAAATTTCAATAACGCGCTGTAAAGATTCAGGAGTAATTGACTGGGAGACGTCCTTAAGGGGTAAGTGAGTACTTGCAAGCGATACTTTCATATGACGATTAGCAAGCATCATAACGACTTTATCGACGCCACACTTTTCTTGGAGATATTCGGTATGGCCGCTAAAACTCACTCCGGCATCATTGATCACACCCTTATGAACTGGCGCTGTTACGATCGCAGAGAATTCTCCGGAAAGACAACCCTCGATAGCACGATCGAGAGTTCTAAGCACATAAGCGGCGTTATTAGCGTCTAAGTGCCCAGCCATAACAGGTTGATCAACCAATACACTACATACAAACGCTTGACCTGAGCTTAACTGGTGTGAGGTATTCGGAACATACTCGACCGCTTCAAACGGCACACCTAACTGCTCAGCACGTTCAACTAGTACTTTAGGATCAGCAATGAAGACTAAAGGTATAGACCACGATTCTTGTGCTAAAAGTACGCATAGATCAGGGCCAATACCGGAAGGCTCTCCTGGCGTGACAGCAAGATAATGAGCTCGAGTATCGCCCACTTATAAGCCCTCTACGCGAAGCGTTTCATCTTTAAACTCGATAAATGCTTCAGACTTAATTTCTTGCAACCAAATTACGAGCTCTTCCTCGAATTTTCTGCGATAGATCAACTGCCTTGCCTGGTTTTCTTGCACCAAGGCACTTATATCCTGCTGTCGACTATCTTGAACTTGTAAGATATGCCAACCGAAATTAGATCGAAATGGCTCACTGATTTCACCAACCTTCGTAGCGTTCATCACATCTTCGAACTCAGGAACCATTTGTCCAGGGCTGACCCAATCTAAAGCGCCACCATCTATCGCCGACACAGGATCATCCGAATTAGATCTCGCTAGCTCTGCAAAATCATCACCATTGATCACACGCTCGTAGAGCTTGTCGATAATCTCTTTAGCTTGGCGATCGCTACGAATTGCACTCGGTGCCACTAAGATATGGCGCACCTTGCGCTGCTCAACCCACTGCTCTGTTCCACCGCGTTTATCTAAAGCGGTTATAATGTGGAAGCCACTTGCCGAACGAATCAACTCAGAAGGTTGTCCCTTCACCAAGTTTGGCAGTACATCGGCCGCAATCGATGGCAATTCATTCTCTTTACGCCATCCAATAACACCACCATTTAATGCTTGGCGGCCATCAGAACGAGCAATCGCAACTTGTTGGAAGTCTGCCCCATTCTTTAGCTCTGCTAACACGGCATCGGCACGTTCTTGCGCAGCTTCTTCTTGTTCAGGCGTAGCATCCTCAGGAACTGAAATCAGAATATGACCGATATAGTATTCTGTTCCTGAACGTTCACGTGCCTCACTGGAACTCAAGAAGTTATTAATTTCCTGCTCAGTCACGCGGACGCGACGATCAACCTCTCGCTGCTGCACACGCGACACGAGCATTTCACGACGAATTTGCTCTCGCGCTGCGGCATAGGTTTCACCCTCTTTCGCCAGCTGTTGTTGGAATTGCTGTAGGGTCATACCGCTTGAGCTTGCGATGTTGACTAAGGTCTCGTTGAGCTGTGCATCGCTCACACGAATACCTGCTAAGTCAGCTTTTTGAAGCTGGATGCTTTCTAGAATAAGCTGCTCTAGTACTCTTTGATTCATGATTTCTTGTGGAGGTAAACGGGTACCCTGCGCCTGCAAGCGTTGCGTAATTTGGCGCAGTCGTTGTTTTAGTTCTGATTCCATGACGATGTCATCGTCAACAATCACAAGTACACGATCTAGTAGCTCCGGTTCATCGTTTGCATGCACGATATTCGGCATCATTACAGCAAGCGTCAACATGAGAGCGATACTTTGCTGCCACTTCATTTTGATCAATCCAAACATAGTTTTACCTTAATTAATCTCGTCTTCTCGGCGTTGATACCCAGGAATCAATCCGTCCATTTTCGCATCATTAACACCCAAGCCACCCAAGCCACCGAGCTGGAAGCGGAATAAAATCGCATTATCCATTTCACTCGTGTCAGTCAGGTAACGCTGTCCTAAAACTTGTATTCGCCAGCAGCAGCTCGTGTACTCAAGACCCGCCAAGCTGCCTATCGTTCGATGAGAACCTAAATCATAACGCCACTGACCTAGCGCACTCACCTCAGCATTTAAGGGGTAAATAACCGACGTATCACTTTGCTCGATTTCGCCACGTCGAAAGCGGTGCGCTAAATTCAATATCGTATTGCTGTGTTCGCTATAATACGACGCACTCGTCACGCTTTCTTGCGTCTCGTTTTTACTGCTATCCCATAGGTTTGAATAACGGAACGTCCAAAGGTAATCAGGACGTAAAGTGACTTCTGATGCCAATAAGGAATCACCATCTAATACGCGAAGATTCTGAGCTGCACCCACTTTTTGCTCTTCAAACTGTGTGACCTGCCCTAAACTCACACTCAATACATCTAAGCCTCGTTCCCAATCGGTATAACGACTAGTCAAACTTAAGGTCAAACGGTTTTCATCACTCACGCGATCACCACCGGTAAAGCGATTCGCGCGAAACAAGTTATCGTAATTAAAACTCGGAATCGTCGAATCAAAGTTTGGTAGATCGCTCTGATCAACATAATCTGAATATACGTAGTAGATACGCGGTTCGAGGCTGTTTGTGTAGGTTTCAGGCAATATCGTTGGCGTGCGATCAAACGCCATGCCTGCGTCGAGCTCTAAGGTTGGAACAGTGCGAGACTGGTATTTATCCTCTAAACCAGAGTCTTCTAAATAATAGTCGGTATGGTCAATACTCAGTGCTGGCGTCGCATATGCCCAGCTATTACGCAAAGGTACGCTCAATCGAGGTTGATGACGCGCGCGCGAACCGCGCACTCGCTCTGTACCAACTAAGTCATCTTTTTCACGATAGAAATAAACATACTGGCTATTCCAGTCGACATCGAGATGCTGATATGCCTCATAGATATCAAGGTTCAGCTCAGGTAATCGCTGGTATGGCTGCTCCGATGCCAAGGTATTAATATTCAGAGATTTATATTGTTGTAGTAAGGCGTCAAAGCGGTAATTTTCGCCGGTGTGGCTCAGCAACAAACGTCTGTCTAGTAGGTCGTCACTCGTGACCTGTAAGCCTTGGTCAAGATCATCCAAATAATCATCATCACTGATTTGGGTATAACTGAGATAAGCTGAGGTGTCGGTATATACAGTATCGAGCGACCAATCTTGCTCAATACTCCAACCCCAGCGCTCGCCACTTTCATCAAAATTACCAAGTGCTACCTGATCTTTGATATAGGCCTTATCTTCGTCGATGTATCCGGTAGTAAGCGTTGTTTCTTGCAGTGCACTTTTGTATCGAAACTCAGCTTCTTCATAAGCGCCGCGCCCACCAATCCAATTAGGCGTAATGGTCGCATCATAGTTTGGCGCTAAGTTCAGGTAATACGGAGCCGAGATATAAAGCCCCGACCCTACGTTTGAGGTACCGATCGTGGGATATAAAAAACCTGATTTTCTACGTTTATCAATCGGGAACGTAAACCAAGGAACATAAAAGACTGGAACATCTTTGATGGTAAATCGAGCATGACTTGCCGTACCGAAACCTTGCTCTTGATCTAATTCAATCTCAGACGCATAAAACGACCAATCAGGCTCTTCACCATTACACGTCGTAAAACTGCCGTCTTCAATACTTAGAAGCGTCTCATGTTTTTGATCAATCAGTTCGGCTCCACCACGGAAACCCGTATCAGGATCAATAAACTTGGCGTTATGAAGTTTCGCACTTCCCTCGTTCAAATCAACATCCGCGGAATCGCTCGTCATATGCATTTGCGGGCCTTGAATAACAATATGGCCTTGCATGGTGGCTTGGTTCTGCTTTTGATCGATAACCGCCGCGTCACTTCTTGCGTAATAGCCCTCTCGAATAATCTCTACCTGGCCTTCTAACTCCAAACGATTATTCTCTTTGTACTCGACATAATCAGCATGCACAGTAACAGTTGGGTCGAACGATAGATCACCCAAACTCTCACCCATAGCTTGAGGATAAAGCACAGGAATTTTAGGTGTTGCACAGGCTGAATTAGCGGAATCTGCCAATGTCGTTTCTACACGCGCTAACATCATCGATGTTACGCACATCGACACAAAGAAGCTCGGACGCTTCAAACTAAAAGGCATGTAGAACCTCAAATAAAACTAGGCAAAATACGAGGGGGGTTTGAATGCGCAAATGATAAACCTTGGCACCTTTGATGTCATTTAACTTTTTGATTAGGATGCTTGGCCTGAGCGTTACAGAATAAGCAAAACATAGCGCAAAATATAAATATCACACGCTCGATTCGGACATTCAAATCATGCCTCAAAGAATTCAGCTTCTTGAAAGCTGGCTAAAGACACAACTATCGCCACAAAACGCTCAAGACATCGAACTGACACCCGTTGCTGGGGACGCCAGTTTTCGGCGTTATTTCCGCGCAAGTCATGCTGCAGAGCAAAGAAGCTATATCGTGATGGACGCACCTCCAGAAAAAGAAGACTGCACGGCTTTCATTCAAATTACACAGCAATGGCGGGCTCAAGGAATTCGAGTTCCCGAATTATTTGCACAAGACTTAGAAAATGGCTTTCTGTTACTTGAAGATTTTGGTGACGTACAGTTCTATGGATGTGTTGCACAACAAGACAAAACAACGCAACACCGCATCTATTCATTGGCGCTCGATGAATTACAACGCATTCAAACATTGCCAAACAACAAGACACTGCCAAGTTACGATGAAGCGCTTTTGCAGCGCGAATTAGATTTATTCAGTGACTGGCTCATCGACTCAGCTCTTTCAATCGCCTTAACTCCAGAACAACTTACTACTCTGAAAAACGCCCAAGCCCTTTTGATAAAAAGTGCGTTAGAGCAGACACAATGTGTGGTGCATCGCGACTACCACTCACGAAACATCATGATGCAAGGAGATCAAGTGGGCATCATTGATTTCCAAGACGCCGTATTTGGTCCAGCCACATACGATTTGGTTTCACTTTTGAAAGACTGCTATATCGAGCTTGATCAAGACTTAGTCGAGCAGCTCATGACAGAATTTGCAGGCACTCATTCAACACTCACAAACATTGCCCCAGAGCTTTTCAAAAAGCAGTTTGATTTGATGGGTATTCAGCGCCATATGAAAGCGGCAGGTATTTTTGCGCGACTTGCTCTTCGTGATGGCAAGTATGGCTATCTCAAAGACATCCCAAGAACATTCTCCTACATTGTCGAAGCGTGCAATTCATATGAAGACTTACATGCCTTTGGAGAACTTCTCGAGGAACACATCAAGGAACCTATGCTGGCCTTCGTCGAAGCACAATCACAAGAAAATACAGCGTCATGAAAGCAATGATTCTTGCGGCAGGGCTTGGCTCCAGAATGCGCCCACTTACAGACACTTGCCCAAAACCTTTATTGAAAGTCGGCGACAAGACCCTGATTGATCTTCACTTAGAACGACTAGAAGCTCTTGGGATTAAAGACATCGCTATTAACACCCATTGGCTTGGAGAGAAAATAGAAAGTCATGTCGATGCGGTTTGGCGTAACCGACTCAATATTCAATTATTCAATGAAGCCTCACTGCTAGAAACGGCTGGAGGCATCCGTAGCGCCCTCTCTTTTTTAAATTCAGAGGACGATACGCCATTTCTGCTGATCAATGGTGATGTCTACACAGAAGCGCCTCTCACGGCTTTATTAGAAAACAAGATCGGTAAAGAGATAAAAGCGCACATCCTTCTGTGCGAAAACCCGGAGCACAATACTAAGGGTGATTTCGGAATCGATAGCACTAACAGCAAACAGATACTCGCCACGCTCATCGCGCCTCTATCACATACTTATTCCGGTATTGGCCTATACCGGCCAAGCATGTTTAAAAATCTGCCTGAAGGAAAAGCACCCTTGGGACCAATGCTTAAAGAGCTAGCGCAATCTCATCAATTGCAGGCATCAACATTAGATGGGTACTGGCTAGATGTTGGTACACCAAGTCGTCTCGAAACCTTAAGAAATCGACTCGCATAAAACAGGCTTAGTTTTTGCTTTATTTTGACAAATATTTCTTTTTGTCAAAATGCTGTCATATCACTGGAGCAACGACCATGTGGCTAAGTCTACTGAGCATCTTTATTTTTATTGTTTTGTGCTCGATCTTTATTATCGCAACACTTTCATGGAAAGAAGCGAAGTCCGCTTACATCGAGCTGCGTCAGGATCACGCAGAACTTGAAGCCGACGAGCAACAAGCACTCATACAAATCGTGGCATTTTCTAAGCTTTGGTTTCGCAAACAATTCAATTTTATCGATCGCGAACTCATCAATATGTCGCCAAGTTTATTGCGCACAGGACTCATCGCTGTGCGTGAGGAATACGAAGAAGACGAATTGCAAAAAACCCTTCAATGGCAGCTAAAATCAGCCATTCAAGCCCGAAAGCGGCATATCAATAAGTTGGAACTTCTTAATACAAACTTACTAACTATTGCTATGTTTGTAGCAGTCATGACGCTCATCGGACAGCTTCAATTCATGTCTATAGAAGGAGCTGAATTAGCTCTTGCGCCGCTAACAACATTAGCGTTCGCTTTGTGTGTACAGGGCTTTGTTTGCAAACCTTTGATTGAACGCTTGTATCGTCAAATGGAAATACATCATGACGCCTTAAATATTCACGCTGAAGGCATCATGATGATTAGCCAAGGCCAAACGCCGGCACAAATTCGATCCGTGCTTGAAGCCATGACAAACGGGCTCGATCACATCAAAGGGCCTGCCAAGCCGGCAAACAAAGTAGCTAAAAAGCCTTCAAGCTTTATTTTCACAACACGTAAAGCTTCCTAAAAAATAACATGAGCATCGCGATCGATTCAGCACGTTTCAGCTTTCATGCTAGAACTAAAACCAGCGACAACAGCACCATAAACCTTGCAGCGCTATCGTTAGTTGTCTGCTTGATCATCTACCTGAGCACAATCAAATCAAGCATGGTAAATGAAGATGCCACGCATGCTGCTCCAATCGTAAGCGACCAGTCTATAAGTAAACAGCTTGCAACACCGGCGCCGGATATATCAAAGCTATTAATTGAGCGGACGACCTTATACAACTTAAGCCACTATGTAGAAATACAAAAAAATGCGCCAACACCCAAAGTAGTGATTGATAGTGCTTTGCTATTCTCTGAAGGAGCGAGTGCATTGAATCGCTCTGCAAGCACAGCATTCCAAGATTTATTTGCCGATTGGAATTCGGATCAGAACGTCGAGGTGTTTGTTCTAATGAGGAAGAATGTTCAAAACGAATACGTGCATAATCAAATGCATCGCTCCCTAGAGAAGGAGCGCGCAAACGCTATAAACGCGTATCTTTCTGAGCTAAACGTAAACGCACGCGTTTCGTTTGAAGGTATATCCGCGCAGCAAGCCGGCGCTCGCTAGAAAGATAAATAGACAGATAGGAAATATTCAGACACAAAAAAAAGGAGGCTTAGGCCTCCTTTTTCGTTTTGACTACAGATTAAGCTGCAGCTTCTGCTTTCTTAGCAGGCGCTTTTTTCGCTGCCGCTTTCTTAGCAGGTGCTTTCTTAGCAGCAGGCTTTTTAGCCGCTGGTTTCTTAGCAACTGGAGCTTCTTTTTCAAACTTAGCAATCAAATCTGCTGTGAATGAACCAACAGTTTTGTTTACTTCACGCGCTTTGTCAGAAGCGATTGCCAAGTACTCATCGTGCTTAGTCTTAACAGTTTCTACGTTGTAGTACTTCTCAGCATAACCGAAAGACGCACCAGCAAGAGCCTTGTATTGACCTTCAACTGCGTCGATTGCTTTTGCTACAACTTCTTGAGCTTGTTCTTGGTAGTTTTTGATATTCGCCATGATATTTTCCTCGCTTATTAAGCATCCCTAGATTTCGTAATAACAAGGCAGTCTCGTTTTTTCGAGCAACTCCCTAAGTTGAAGCCAGAGTAACAAGCAGGTTTAGAATAATCATACTAAGTTTTAGATTATTCTCTTACCATTCAAAAAGAACCCATTTAGGCACTAACATTTGTGAGCGTTCTTCACGAATCCAGCCCTCGCCATCGGCAGGAACTAAGTAATACTCAGGGCCAACTTTTGGCACGACTTTGATCTCTTTTAATATGCCATTTACACGATACTCGTAGAACGTTTTATCCTCTTCTTCTCGAATCACGATATCAGGCTGCTCACCAGTCGCTAAGTCTTCCGCACTAAGATATGGAACCGAAAAAGAAGCCAACATAATTGCAGCGACTGCACAGAATTTTAATAGGGTTTGCATAATAAGTTCTCGAGAGGAAATTAACTCAAAGTGTAGATGGAATTGAGGTTTAAGCTTGGCACGTTTTTCCTTACTATAGCAAACTTTACCAACGACTTATTCAGACCAATTTCATGACAACATCGGCACCTACCGTTCTCGTTGACGGTTCATCTTATTTATTCCGCGCGTATCACGCGCTTCCTCCGCTCAACAACTCAAAAGGACAACCCACAGGCGCAATCAAAGGTGTCATCAATATGATGAAGCGTCTGCAAAGCGATTATCCTGACTCTAAGATCATTGTTGTCTTTGATGCCAAAGGAAAAAACTTTCGTCATGAAATGTATGAGGACTACAAAGCCAATCGTCCCCCAATGCCGGACGACTTACGTTCCCAAATTCAGCCGATTCACGACATTATTCAGGCTATGGGATTACCGTTACTCGTTATTGCGGGCGTTGAAGCTGATGACGTCATTGGCACATTAGCAAAACAAGCTACAGACACGCAGCATGATGTGGTTGTATCGACCGGCGATAAAGACATGGCGCAACTTGTCACGCCGCATGTCACGCTGATGAATACAATGACCAACATCTATATGAATGAGGAAGGCGTCGTCGAAAAATTTGGTGTTAAACCAAATCAAATTATCGATTACTTAGCGCTCGTCGGCGACACGGTTGATAACATTCCTGGTGTTCCAAAATGTGGTCCAAAAACTGCCGTGAAATGGTTGGGGCAATATGAAAGCTTAAAAGGCGTGATGGAAAACGCAGATAGCGTGGGCGGAAAAATTGGAGAGAATCTCCGTAATGCCTTAGAACTGCTGCCACTTTCTTATGAACTTGCGACCATTAAATGCGATATCGAACTCGAGCAAAATCTTGGTGATATCACGCAAGAGTCACCAAACCTAGATGCATTGCGTGAGTTATATACCGAGTTTGAATTCAAATCTCTTCTAAACGCTCTCGACGCAACGGGTACCACCCCTGAAGGATCTGATTCAGAAAACAAAGCGCCAGCCGTCGAGATAAAAAAAGAATACGACATTGTGCTTGAGCAAGCACAGTTCGATGATTGGCTTGCACGCTTAAAGGCTGCACCATATTTTGCATTCGATACCGAAACAACCAGCCTTGATTACATGCAAGCACGCGTTGTTGGCGTTTCATTTAGCTGCGAAGCCGGAAAGGCCGCTTACGTTCCGTTTGGACATGATTATCTCGGCGCACCGCAACAATTAGATCAAGATGCAGTACTCGCAAGCTTGAAACCCTTACTTGAGAATCCAGCTGTTTTAAAGCTTGGTCAGAATCTAAAGTATGACCGCAATGTGCTGTTGAATCATGGCATCACACTCGAAGGTATTGAGCACGATACCATGGTTGAGTCTTATGTATTGAACTCGACCGGCTCGCGCCATGACATGGATACATTGGCAGAAAAATATCTAAATCGAACCACTATTCACTTTGAAGATATCGCGGGAAAAGGCGCGAAGCAGCTTACCTTTAATCAGATTGATATAGAGAAAGCTGGGCCTTACGCAGCCGAAGATGCTGACATCACTTTGCAACTTCACGAAGCTTTGTTCCCGCAATTATCAGAAGAAAAAGGTTTACTGTCTGTCTACCAAGAAATTGATAAGCCACTTGTTCGCGTGCTTTCTAACATCGAACGTCGCGGAGCAAAGGTCGATGCGCACAAGCTTGCACAACAAAGCCAAGAGTTAGAACAACGCATTAGCGAGCTAGAGAAAGAAGCCTATGAGCTTGCTGGAGAAGAATTCAACTTGGCTTCTCCCAAGCAATTACAAGCCATCTTCTTTGAAAAGCTTGAATTGCCGATCATCAAAAAAACGCCGAAGGGCCAACCATCGACGGCAGAGCCGGTATTACAAGAGCTCGCTCTCGATTACCCTCTTCCGAAACTGATTTTAGAGCACCGCAGCCTTGCGAAGCTCAAATCCACATACACGGACAAACTTCCGCAACTGATCAATGCTAGCACTGGGCGCATTCATACGTCTTACCACCAAGCAGTTACGGCCACCGGACGCTTATCATCAAGCGACCCAAATCTTCAGAACATACCGATTCGTACCGCTGAAGGACGCCGTATTAGGCAAGCATTTGTTGCAGAGCAAGGCTATAAACTCATTGCAGCCGACTACTCTCAGATTGAACTGCGCATCATGGCGCACCTATCTCAAGACAAAGGTTTGTTAGATGCTTTCGCTCACGGTGCTGATGTTCACAAGACAACTGCGGCAGAAGTATTTGAAGTAGCGCTCGAAGAGGTCACTAGTGATCAACGACGCAAGGCAAAAGCCATCAATTTTGGCTTGATATACGGAATGTCTGCCTTTGGTCTAGCTAAGCAGATCAAGGTAGAGCGTTACGAAGCTCAAGATTATATTGATCGTTATTTTGAGCGTTATCCAGGCGTGCTCGATTACATGGACCGTATTCGCAAGCAAGCACATGATGATGGCTATGTTGAGACCGTGTTTGGTCGCCGTTTGTATCTTCCTGATATCAACGCGCGTAATAAAATGATGCAACAAGCAGCCGAGCGAACCGCGATCAACGCACCTATGCAAGGAACCGCTGCAGATATCATCAAACGCGCAATGTTAGATGTTGAAACCGCACTAGCCTCTAGTGAGCTTGATGCGAAGATGATCATGCAGGTACACGATGAACTCATTGTCGAAGTACGAGAAGATCAAGTCGATGAGATTGCAAGCTTACTCAGTGAGCTCATGATGGGCGCAGCAAATCTTGACGTGCCACTGATTGTCGAAGCGGGAATTGGCGACAACTGGGATGAAGCGCACTAATTACTGATCAAACGCTCAGATGCAAAAAAGGCAGCCAACTGGCTGCCTTTTTTGATGAAATCTCATTTTAAAGCTGATAGTTCACACGAACTAAGCCCGGTACGCCAAACAGTTCGTCATTACTATAAACCACAGGGACAATATCAACATTCAACTTCTGATCGTAAGCCCAACGCACACCTAAAGTATAAGTATTATCGGTGTTATCCGCGGTTGTCATTAAGGCTTCAACACCTGCAGAAAACAACCCCGCTTGCGTATCAATAATGCCAACATATGCACCGACATCTAGCTCCAAAAAGTTATCGTCTTTCTGATCACCATCTGCATATACAAAACGTGGAGCAATGGTAAATGTTCCCGCATCAGCATCAACAGTGAAGGCTGCACCAAGTTTCAAATTAGATTGATCGAGCACTGTCTGGCCTTGCTCATTCTCTAAATCAGTATGCGAAAACGCACCGATCACACTCCATCTAAATGGATGCGCTCCACTCTCATCGAGCGTTAAGTCAGGCATTGCATATTTCAACATTACTTGGTTTTCGTCATAGCTATTTAGGCCGCTATTCAGAATCAATTCTGCTCCTGGCAAACCTAATCGAACGCCACCACCCGCATCGATATTGTCTGATCCTGAGTGCAATTCGATAGACGCCTCACGATTATCTGCAACCGTTCCATGCTCGATATAAAAGCCTCTGGTTGGCTCGTTGTAATTCGCGCGAACATTTTCTTGAGCGTGAGAAATATGGGAAAAACCTAATGAAGCGACCACTGCTGTCGCAGAGATAAATGCAATATGCGCTCGCATCGCAACCTCCATGCAATTATGTAAAAAGTTAAGAAGTGAATTCGGCGATCAATCCAAAATAAAACGTAAGCCAATGCCCTCTGCTGTTCTGCGCATGATTTCCATATTCAGAATCGGGGCATCACCTGTTAAGCCTTGAACTTGCCCTTGAATCACAGTACCAATGGCAGGCATATCAGAATTATCCGTGAGTAGGAAAACCCCTCCGTCAGAGATGTCTTTGGTTGAGGCGACAACCTCTCCAAAGCTCTCATGAGAGATTTTAACTTGCGCTTTCATCGGGATTCTTGGGTGACGTCGGCTATCAGACATAAGGCTCTACATATTTGTTTATTAGTATTTATATTACCCGCAGCATATTAACGAAGCACCCTGTGCTTTCCTAGCAAATCGGCGCTCGCAGGCTATACGGTTTGTTAAGAAAGTTAGAGCATAGACTTAGGAAGACTTAATACCAAAACCATGCTCTCTACCGCCCTATATAAGTTCAAATCTATATCTCTAGTTTGTTTATATAAGGGAATCATAAGGAATGTTATCTCTTAGAAATAATAAATGTATAACTAAGTTAATAAGTTATTGCATCACTAGATATAGTCAGGTTTGTAAATTCTATAATTAGGACAGCGCTAATTATTTTGTTCTATGCGTAGAGACAAAACCATCCAGTGCTAAATCAAAGTTTTTAAAACGCAAGAAGTGACTCAGAGAAATGAGGGCATATGAAAATTTTATCCGACATACTATGAAGCCGGAGCTCTCACCTAAAAAAACTCAAACTGGGGCGCAACGGACACTACCCTTTAGCTCCAGAACAACATTATCTTCAGGGGGAACATCCAATTCTGTGTTTTTTATTATTTGTTCCAATATTTGGGGTTTGTGTAAATAAAAGCCTTGCGCAAAATCGACACCAATTTCTTTTAATTTTTCATGAATAGGCGCACTAGTAACAAACTCTGCGATAGTCTTCAAACCAATGGTATGTGCGAAACTGTTAATTGATTTGATCATTGCATAGGAGAACTCATCTTCATCGATTTCTTTCACAAACATGCCATCAATTTTAATGTAGTCGATCGGCAGATTCTTTAGATACTGATAAGATGAGAGCCCCGTTCCAAAATCATCCAGAGCAAAGGCATACCCTTCGCATCGTAACATGGCAATGAACTCTTGAGTTTTCTCAATATTTTCAATAGCAGCAGTTTCTGTTATCTCAAACGTAATTTGCTCAGGTTTAACGATATATTTGTGGGCAAGGGACAAAATAAAATCACCCAACTTCCGATCGGAAATTGACTGCCCTGACAAGTTAATTGCCACATGCATATTTGGTGTAAGTTGCGAAAAGACCCGATCGATTACCCAGCGATCTATTTTCGGCATTAGCTTTGAACGCTCAGCCACTGGTATAAATAAACCGGGAGGAATGTTCTCACCATCCTCCGATTGAAGGCGCAGGAGCGCTTCGTAATGGCATCGATTATTGCTGTCGTTTACAGGGCTGATTCTCTGAAACATCAGAAAAAAATGATCGTTCGCAATAGCCTCATCTAAAATACTTAGCAAATTCCTATCTTGCATGAATAAGGCATACTCACTTTTTGATGAATCCATGACATGAATACGATTTTCATTATCGCCTTTTGCATAACGGCACGCCGCGTCGGCGGCGTTAATAAGTTGGCTGACATCAGAATAAAGTGCCTTATCAATTGGAGCGATGCCAGCCGATAAGCTCACACTTAATGCTCGGCCTAAGTGAACTAAATTAATCTTTTCTACTTTTTTTAGAATAAGATTAACAGTGTCTTGTGCTTTGCTAAGTGAACAATCTTCGAGTAACAATGCAAATTCATCGCCACCTATTCGTGCGACCGAGTCTCTATTTCTGACACAACTTAAAATAATCGTAGATACTTGTTTAAGTATTTCATCGCCTGCTGAATGGCCAGCCAAATCGTTGACTAGCTTAAACCGATCTAAGTCGATAAACACGACCACACTAGTCTTAGTGCTCTCAAGCGAGCTTTGCAGAACAGTATCAACGCGTCTCTCGAAAGTCTGTCGATTTAATACTTGCGTAAGATGATCATGGGAATTTTGATGCATCAATGCCTTCTTTTCAGTTCGATCCTCAATGATAAGGAGCGTACCGTGTAACATACTTTTGCAAGTTATAAACAATTCTAAGTCATTCAGCGGACTACTGCATGGATGCGAAAAATGCCGCCTTTTCCGTGACAAAATTAGTTTTTCAAATTTATCTACGACCTCAGGAATACTTGCCTTTAAAATTTGATAGCTTTCATCCACAAAATTTGAAGGAAGCGCATCTTCAAGACCCAAGAACTCCAATGCTCTCGCATTGATAATTTCGATCTCTTTTTGGTGTGAAATAACAATAATTCCAAACGGCACCGCACCCACAATGCTTGACAATTGCTGCCTTAACGTAGATGTTTGATTTAAATTAGCATGCATATTTCCCTCGAACCACTAGCAGTGTCGCATCATCATCATCAAGAGCAGACAAATCAAAAAGAGATCTCGTTTGTTGATCAAGTGATGTATTACGTTCCATGTTCAAAATATTGGGTAAACTAATGCCATCGGAATGTATTAGAACCGTAGTTTCAGTTCGTCTTGGAAAGACCTCAACCAGCGAACCATTGGTAACCACCTCACCGTTCAATAAAAAAGGACTTGGATCAATCGGCTTCCTTTGGATAACCTCAGAGCCAACATAAAGCCCAATATTTCCGCATCTAATCACTTCAAACCGGTCAGGAAATACTTTCATCAACAACGTTTGCGATAAATACTTCCCGTTGTTTTCCCTGAGTGCAAGCTGACATTTTTGTAGCAGAGTATCAAGCGAATCCATGTAATTACTTTCAACAACCGTCTTAAATATTGACGCATAAGACGAAGATTGGGCACCAAATTCTCTAAAGTCTGACAAAGCTACCAGCAGATTTTCTGCATGAAAGGGCTTAATTATGTATTGATCATGATTGAAAAAAGCGTCCACCGCAGGGAAAGATTTTACCGAGACTTCGGTATCATCAAGCACAGGTTTCAAAAAATGTCTAAGCGTAATGGAGGTGCCGGTCAGGTCACTCTTATTAAATATAAACTCCTCGACACTCCGAGCTGCAGCGCCCAAACCCTTACCAATACTTGGCTCACTGTGCGTTGAAAAACCGTCAACCATTGCTGCATCGATATCTGGAATACCAGTCCCTGCATCCTCAATGGTAATTTCAATTCCTTTTCCCGCACATATCGTGCGTATTGATGCTTTTCCCGGTAGGGCATATCGAATAACATTAGTGGCAATTTCCGCAACAGCAATTGATATCATGCCAACTTCGTACCGAGAAAACCCTATTGCTGAGGCCATCTCTCTTGAACATTTTGCTACCGCGTATGCATCGGAAGGAATTAAAATATCCAGGCAATAACTAACCAGGCCTGATGCATTCAATTTATCGTTCACAGCTAGCTTATTTTGACAACTTGATAGCCTGTTAAAGCATGTGCCTGAGAAACTGCCTCCTTAAGGTCGCGAACAATTTTCAAACCGACAAATTGAACCTCGGCGGCAACCATAGTTCTAGCAAGCGAGCCATTAATGCCACAAAAGATGAGGTCTACACCAACTAAAGTGAGTACCTTACTAAGACTTATCAGATGCGCGGACACAGCCGAATCAATCGCATCAACATTCATTAAATCGACGATTACTATTTTTGATTGAAGCTCATTACATTTTTGAGTTGTGAGATCAGTGATCTGAGCCATTCTTGCTGAGTCTATCGACCCAAACAATCCGGTGTAAAGCACATCTTCGATAATCTCAGAGACCACCATCGGTACTTCACCGCCGATTTGCTTCCGACTTACTGCAACTTTCTCTATTGACATCCTTCTTCCTTTTTATCGTTATTACTTCTTGAATTGTATAGTAGTATAAAAATCAAACAATAAAAGCTAAAAAAATAATGACGAAGTAACTCCAACGAGGCGTTAGGACTGAAAAAATAAGATAACTTAAATCCCAACAATGATGGCACTACAAAGAAATTAACTCGCTGCCTAACTATTAAAATTGGGCGATTTATTAGAAAATATAGCATCGATTGCCATTGAAAAGACGCATGAAAAACATGTACGTGATCAAAGTTAGTGATGTACTAACTGATTTCAATACCAAGTTTCGATCATCATGACATCTCTCAGAATGACATCATTCCAAACGAATATATCCGTCAATATTGTATTTAGAACCCTTATCTAGAGACGATCTAGTTCATTATGTATCAACACCACACATTGCGAGGCAAAAAGCATTTTAGGGCCGACATTAATCTTCTCTGTACCCAGGCGCTTCAAACTATTAAAGCTCTTCTTGGGCATCGGAATGTGGTCCGTCAAAATGAAACAAGGATTTTCTTTGAAGTCCATCGTACGTATCGAATTACCCTTAACATCCATCATATATAGCTCATTAGTCTTAGCGAGCTCTTTGATTAACTTTTCAAAACTCATGGTTTGAACGGAAATACCTGCTTCTACCTGCTTGAACCTCTCTTTCTCCATACCAGCAGACATCTTTAAAGCCTTAGCAATTTTGTCGAGTAATGCAGCTTCGTGAAATCCGCCAATGTTAATCAGTTCAGATGAGGTAAATGTAACAGTCCGAGAAAAATCCTGCGTACTTTCAAGCACCAAATGCACAACAACATCATGGCGGTGAGACTTGGCAACGAACATTGCATTCATTAAAGTATGAGCGAGAATTTCTGTGTGGGCATCTTTTCCAACGCCCGCCAAAAATTTCTTAGCATCGGTAGGAGCTGCACGAGCACGAAGAATAAAGGTTTTCATCAAAGCGTCTCTAGAATTATGATTCCAGATTGTAGCGTGACTCTAGATTATCCTGAAATAGCTAGTTGGCTATCATGTTCTGTGTCCTGATAAAAAACACAACGAAAGCAGGGTCAGAACCTTATCAAAATAGCCAGACCTACTATTATTGCACCTAATCTACACTGGTCTTTTAAAACATTTTCGCTGTGCGAAACGACGTTATTCAATACTTTGCGGACGATTTCCATCAGATAATTGAGGTGCTAGAGCTTCAAAACAATACTTATGCGCTAAGCGAGCAGTACAACATTGAATACATTGCGATACTTATATGGATTGATACTCTTGGGTGTGAGCACAAATCAAACGAGTACTTACAAATGAGAGAATACGAGGCGATGTATCAGTGGTACCAAGATTCCCTCAAAAAGCCATCAAAAATCAGACTTAAACAAGTCTCAGCATTGATTAGAAAAGAGTCATTGCGGCTATAAATGATATGTTATATCGTGAACATTCTTACGACTTAAGTAGTTCTAATGAGCCAAATAAATAAGATCATCAATAGCGCCGAGCAACAGTGTAAAGCTAAAGGCGTTCGCTTAACCGATAAGCGAAAACAAGTCCTCTCTGCGTTGATTCAATCAAAAAAAGCACTCTCTGCTTACGAGCTTGTTGATTACCTCAAAGATGAATTTAAAGCCCCTCTGCCCGCGATGTCAGTGTATCGTATTCTTGATTTCCTTCAGACAGAGCAACTTGTTCATAAGCTCGACATTGCCAATAAGTATGTTGCCTGCGCGCATATTACCTGTGGGCATGATCATGGTACCCCGCAGTTTTTGATTTGTAATAACTGTAATAGCGTTACCGAAGTCGTGATTCCCAATGACATTATTCAGCAACTCCAAAACAATGTTACCGATGCGGGCTATACACTAGAAAGTACCCAAATCGAAATGAGCTGCCGTTGCCCAGTATGCAACGCACAGACTGCCTAACTTTCGCGGACTAAACACCTTTGCAAGACAGTAATCATAACCACAGCCACGACCACATCGCACCTATTCCCTGCAACATCATCACCGGTTTTCTAGGCGTTGGAAAAACCACCGCTATCGTTCACTTACTAAAGCAGAAACCTGAGAGCGAACGTTGGGCCGTACTCGTCAATGAATTTGGTGAAATTGGTATCGATGGCGCGTTACTCGAAGGCTTAAACTCAGACAAAAACGCCATCTTCATTAAAGAGCTACCCGGCGGCTGCATGTGCTGTACGAATGGTCTGCCCATGCAAATGGCGCTAAATCAGCTCATTAGTCGCGCTAACCCTGATCGCCTGCTCATCGAGCCAACAGGACTCGGTCATCCAGTAGAAGTGCTCGAAACACTCTCTAATGAATTCAATCGTAAAGTGATCGATATCCAGCAAACGATTACGCTTGTTGATGCGCGAAAATTGGATGACACGCGCTACACCACCCATGAAACCTTCTTGCAACAGCTTCACATTGCCGATCGAATCGTAGCGAATAAAAGCGATTTGTATGACGCAAACAACAAGCAAACGCTCAAGACATTTTTATTCGAACAAGGTCTTGGACTTACGCCGATTGAATACAGCGCCTTTGCAGAATTCAAGCCCGAGTGGCTAGTTGGTGAAACAGCATTTGGAAAGTCACAAGCAGAGGCTTGCGACAACGACCACGACCACGACCACGACCACGACCACGACCACGACCACGACCACGACCATCAGCATGATTCAAATCCTAATCCAAGCAAGAGTGCAATCAACAAAGCCGAAAATTCTGGTGAAGGGTTTAAAAGCGTCGGATGGACAATTCCACCAAGCGACGAATTCGACCTAGTCAAACTGCAGACTTTTTTGGGCAGCTTAAATGTCGAGCGCATGAAAGCCGTATTCATTACCAATCAAGGTGTTTGTGGCTTTAATCTCGCCGACAATGAACTGTCATTGTTCGAGCTTGGCGAAGCCTACGAAAGCCGCATTGAAATCATTTGCGATGACGTTGATGCCACTTGGGAAGAGTCTTTGGTAGCGTGTTTGGTTTCTTAGTGTTTAGCTACCGCGCAAAACACTCGGAAGAAGCTAAGTCATTTAGCTTCTTCCGGATTTCTATCAAGCACTTACATACCGCCATTCAACAGGTTCTGATCTTCAAGCGTCTTCTGCAAAATATCGGCTTCGCTGATACCTGTGGTATCAGCACCGTAGATCTCATCCGTTGAAACGCCTTCAATCTTAATTTCTTGATCAACATCGGCACCATCGCCACCTGTATGAATCGAGAGAACGGTGTTGCCATCCTCATCTTCGCTCAAGTCGATAAAGTCAGAGGCAGAGGAGCCTGAATTTAAGCTGTCTTCAGGTAAGAATTCAGTCAAATCGATATGGTCGGTGCCTACTTCAAAATTAGCAATCGTATCGGTAAAAAATTCTACAGTAGTATTTTCATCATTCGTCACG
Organism: Oleiphilus sp. HI0125; assembly: GCF_001635355.1. Classification (NCBI taxonomy): domain Bacteria; kingdom Pseudomonadati; phylum Pseudomonadota; class Gammaproteobacteria; order Oceanospirillales; family Oleiphilaceae; genus Oleiphilus; species Oleiphilus sp. HI0125. The sequence continues at coordinate 482 of NZ_LWGF01000923.1, read as the reverse complement.
AATTTGAATATGTCTACACCCCCACCGCCAGTTAAGATATCGGCACCTTTCCCGCCTACTAGTAGATCATCTCCTATACCGCTAGAAAGGGTGTGATCGCCAACAATACCGTATATAGCAGCATTCATACTATCGTCGGCGACATCATAAGTAAAAATAATCGATTGGTTCTCGTGCAGATTTGGCGTAAAGGTCCACGTGCCATCTACATTATCTAACTCAACGAGTATGCTGAGATTCTGAACAACAATATATTTCATGACGCCCTCTTGAAACCTAGACTCCCAAAATGATTCCGTCGCACTAAAGCCAATTTTTTGTAACTAAAGACACCATTCTGGTTAATGAGGTCTAGAAAAGAAAACAGCTACTAAGCCCCACAGAATTGGTTATTTTGCGTTCAACTCAAGATTTTTTTGAAACAGGATGTAACGATCCTCTAATACAACTAGAAAACTTAGCTAAAACAACCTTCCTTAATT
>NZ_LWGF01000922.1:0-620 GCF_001635355.1 Oleiphilus sp. HI0125 | reverse complement strand
AACGTTCTGGGCAACGGTGATTGGAATGATTCCAACGAATATTTTCCAATCATTGAGTGATGCGAATATTCTTCAAATCTTGGTGTTTTGTTTGTTCTTCGGCATTGCTTTGTCAAAGCAAGAGGCCGAAAGACGCGAGCCCATATTGAATGGTGTGAATACAATTGTTGGTAGCTTGGTCTGGATGATTAACAAAATCATGCTCATCGCACCGCTCGGTGTATTTGGCTTGATGGCCGAAGCGGTTGGAACATTCGGCTTCAGTGCTTTGATGGTTGTGTTTAAACTGTTTGTTGTTTACGTGGCCGCGATTCTTATCTTTGGTTTTATTGTTTACCCATTGTTGGTGCATGTATTAACAAAAACGTCTGCTCGAAAATTCTTGGTAGCAATGAAAAAGCCCCAAGCGATCGCGCTATCGACATCATCCTCTATGGCGACTTTGCCTGTCACAATGGAGACAGTTGAAAACGAACTTGGCGTGAAAAATTCAACGGCATCATTTGTGTTGCCATTGGGCGCAACCGTGAATGTGTCTGGTAATGCTATTTACTACGGCCTTGTCGCGATCTTCTTTGCGCAGTTATTTAATGTGGATCTTTCACTGACTGCATATGTGG
>NZ_LWGF01000921.1:0-1202 GCF_001635355.1 Oleiphilus sp. HI0125 | reverse complement strand
ACAGGGTGTATCGCATAGCTGACTTTAGCTCCACGTGCTTCAAGCTGATTAGCAAGCTCTTTCACTGCGTGTTGCGCTTGGGCAACCGCAAGTCCATAGCCTGGAACCATCACAACGCTGCGCGCACCGTCTAAGAGTAGTGCAAGGTCATCTGGCGTTGCGTATTTCACTTTGCCGTCATAAAACTCGCTGTCGTTTGACTTCGACTGCGTATCAGCCTGCGGCCCAAATGCACCACCAAAGAGAACGTTTGGTAGTGAACGGTTCATGGCTTTACACATTACTGCAGTCAGGATAAGACCAGACGCGCCAACTAGAGAACCAGTGATGATCAAGCCTTGGTTTTCCAACACGAAACCGGTCGCTGCGCCAGCAAGACCTGAGTAGGCGTTAAGTAGCGCAACAACAACTGGCATATCGGCACCACCAATTGGTTGTACTAGACCGACACCTAGTAACAAGCAGAGGCCGACAATAGCGAGTAGTACAAGGCTAGACAGTTGGCCTTCACCAAACATCATGCTTGCGCATGCAAGAATACCCACGAGGCTCGCTACTGTAATAAGCTGCCATTGTCTTGCGCGCTTACTGTCACCGATAGTTCCTTTTAGCTTAAGAACGGCGACCACTGATCCTGATAGCGTTATTGCACCGATGACGATCGAAGCAAGAATGGCTGCTGACCATACGCCGGTTACCACTGAATTTGCTGCGATTGCAGTTAACCATGTGCTACCAGCAACTGCTAGAGATGCCCCGCCGCCAACGCCATTAAGGCTTGCTACAAGCTCTGGCATAGACGTCATTGCTGTGCGTTTTGCCAGCAATGCACCAATTGAACCGCCGAGTAAAATACCAGCAATGATCGTAGTGAAACCAATGATGTCGTGGTGAAGAAGTGCTGCGGTTACTGCGATCAACATGCCGATAGCTGAGAGCTGATTTCCGCGTACAGCCGTTTTAGGTTTGGTCATGCCTTTTATGCCGAGGATAAAAAACACAGCCGCTGTTAAGTAAGAAAGATTGACTAAAGCAAACATCGTTAACCCTTTTGCTTAAACATGTTGAGCATACGATCTGTCACCATGAAGCCTGCAACGATGTTGATGCTTGCGAGAGTAACAGCAATAAAACCAAGAACACTTGCAACAGTTGGAGACAAGTGATTTGTACCAGCACTAACAATTGCACCGACGATAACG
>NZ_LWGF01000920.1:0-1356 GCF_001635355.1 Oleiphilus sp. HI0125 | reverse complement strand
TCTAAACCCTCAATCAAATCTTCATCGCCAGGCTCGAAATCAATATTTAAGACCGCCTCGTTAAACCTCTCAATCTCAACTACTTGCCCATCAAGAGTTTGATTTAGCAACTCTAAGCGATTTCGAAAACCTTGCTGATCAGACCGCAACCTCATTAACACTGAAGCTAAATCCTGAACCTGCGCTCGCGACTCAGATATCGCATTTTTCAAACGCTCTTTGTCACCTTCTCCAAGCTCTCTTTTTTCAGATGCGCTCTCCAAAACCTCAGATAATATTGACAACTCTTGCTCACACGCTTCAATTTGCTCAGAACTTTGGGCAAAACGCTCTCTTTCAGAATTCAAATCATCATCTATCCGAGCTATACGCAACTGAAGTTGCTCACGCTTGATTTTCGCCCCCCGCTCATCAGCAACTAATTGCGCGTGACGCTTAAGAGCACTCTGCTCTATTGCGCGAGCATCGACTAACGAAGTTTTAGCCGCAGCCAAATCATTCAGATTAGCCTGAAGCTCCGCCTCCAATCTAGCCACGTCATCATCTGCAATACTCAGCTCATCAACCAAGCTATCTATTCGTTTTTGACGAACGACAACACCATCATCAATTGCACTCAAGGCAAGATATTGAACACTATCCCGACCTATCAATACACCTTCAGTGGTCACGAATTCTTGACCAAGTTCTAGCTGAGAACGAGTAGAAAAGGCTTCGCTAGAATTCGCAGCACAAATATAACGATTCAAAAACGGAATCAACGCAGAACACCCTTCGACTTTTTCTGCCAAAGAGCCATCGTTAACTTGATAGCTTGCCTGCTCATTCGAAAATAAAGCGAAAGTAATATCAGAGCGATCTAAGAGATAGCCGGCCATTTTTTCATCGTTAGATAAATAGGCGTATAGCCGATCCCCAAGCAAACCCTCAATGGCAGGCGCCCATACTGGCTCGACCTGAATTGATTCTATTAAGGTTTCAAGCTCGCCTTTAGCCTTAGCATGCAGATCAGTTAGACCTGCGCCAACATTACCTTTAGATACTACATCGCGCTGAATCGTTTCTAATGAAACCAATTCTGCCTGCTTCTGGGCAATTTCACTTTTTCGTTCTGCAGTCGCTTCACGACTTTCTTGAACAACGGCCTCAAGCCTTTCAACATCTTCTTGCCTAGCGAGAACGCTTGATTCAGATTCTTCCAAAACGCACGTCAACTCAGCTAACTCTTCACCCACACCTTGATAGCCCAACACATCCAATTCTTCTGAAAGGCGATTTTTGTCATCATCAAGTGAAGCAACGCGTTCCTTTGCTTGATCTGCTTCGCGCTGGAAACGCGACAAGTTCGACTTCGCA
>NZ_LWGF01000919.1:0-781 GCF_001635355.1 Oleiphilus sp. HI0125 | reverse complement strand
TGCGGATGATGCGCAATGCCTTTCACAACATCGTCATTTGAGCTTAATGATGCTGTGTCGGTAGGAAGTGTGAGATGCAGTGATCCTTCGAGTTCATTTAACTCGCCGTAACTCGAGCTATCGCGTCCTGCAGCGTGAAAAAACACGACTTTTTGTGCACCCATCAAAAAACATCTCTACTGACTTAATGTGGAAGCAAGTCTAGTACAAGATTTTGGGAATGCTCAAAATAGAAATTTAGGAAATATTTCCTGTTACTCGAACGCGTTTTGAGCCCTTTATTTGCTCTGTATTGGACACTTGTCGGCGCTCAACTTCTGTGTCTATCCAGTTTTTCAGGGCGATGATTAGACCCATGCCGACGAAGGCTCCAGGAGGCAATATCGCAAACAGGAAGTTACTGTAATCATCGACAAGTGTAATCTCCCAAGCATGCGCCATGTCACCGAAAATGAGGTGCATGTTGCTAAATAATGCTCCTTGGCCAATCACTTCGCGTGCAGCGCCCAAAAGAACCAACACGATGAGAAATCCTAAGCCCATCATAAAGCCATCAACTGCGGCGAAAAGTGGATTGTTCTTACTAGCATAGGCGTCGGCACGTCCTAAAATCGCACAGTTAGTTACGATTAACGGAATGAAAATGCCTAGAATCTGGTACAACTCATAGGTAAAGGCTTGCATGAGTAGCTCCGCGCAAGTTACGAGCGAAGCAATAATCATTACGAAAGCAGGAAGGCGAATAGAGTCGTTCACATAGTTCCGAATCAAAGACACCGCG
>NZ_LWGF01000918.1:0-946 GCF_001635355.1 Oleiphilus sp. HI0125 | reverse complement strand
TGAGGGAACATGCAGATTGCTAGGAGTTGATCCTACAAATCCACCAACCCTATACCGTGCCAAAGGGTGCAGTGAATGTAATCACTTAGGCTATCAAGGGCGATTAGGTGTTTACGAGATTATCGAGATCGATAATCAGATGCGTAGCTTGATCCACGATCGTGCAAGTGAGAAAGAACTAGAAGCCTGCGCTCGAGAAAAATCCCCTGCAATTTTTGATGATGGGGCAAGGAAGATCTTAGATGGTGTGACGACTGTTGAAGAAGTCTTACGTGTCACACACAAAGGTTAGTTATGGCAGCCTTTGAATATGTCGCTCTTGATGAGCGTGGTAAAAAACAGAAAGGCGTTATAGAAGCGGATTCCGCGCGTCAGGTGCGTCAGTCTCTTCGAGATAAAGGATGGATGCCGCTCGAGGCGAATCAAGCCGCTGAACAAAAACAGTCTAAAAGTCTTCTAGCGCGTAAGCCAAGTTTGAGCGTACGCGATCTTGCTTTAGTTACTCGCCAAATCGCCACATTAGTTCAAAGCGGGATCCCTATCGAAGAAACGCTCAGTGCCGTGGCCTCTCAAAGTGAGAAACCTAATATTCGCAGTATGATTTTGGCGATTCGATCGAAGGTTTTAGAAGGTTTTACCTTGGCAGATAGCTTGGCGGAATACCCCGCGGCTTTCCCTAAGTTATATCGATCAACTGTTGCAGCTGGCGAAACTGCCGGGCATTTAGATTTAGTGTTGAATCGACTCGCTGATTATACCGAAGGACGTCAGGCTGCGCGTCAGAAAATCCAATTAGCAGCTATTTACCCAGTGATATTGTCGATCGTTGCAATTTCTATTGTTGTGTTCTTGTTGACCTATGTGGTGCCTGACATCATTGAGGTATTTATCAATAATGGGCAGGCTCTACCTCTTTTGACGCAAGCTTTACTGAGCGTTAGCGACT
>NZ_LWGF01000917.1:0-1407 GCF_001635355.1 Oleiphilus sp. HI0125 | reverse complement strand
CCGTTTGAGTCTACAAAATTACCATCGCTTCTCAAACGCGGTGTACCATCATTGACAGGGAAAGATAGCTCCCAGTCCATACTACCGGAGTCATCAATCGCGAACATTAGGTTTGTTTCACAGACGAGCCTAACCATAATGGCTGGTCTGCTAACTGACCTGGAGCAGAATAAGCAATAGTAGGTGCGGTCAGATATGTGACCAGCGCACACCAACGAAGTTTGCGTTCGAATGTTTTCATAGCACGCCCCCCTGCAAGGTCGCTAGAGCTTGATGCTTCTGTCGTATGTCTATTGATCAAGCTCATAGTTTTTTACCGTAGTATGTTTCAATAATGCGTTGTGAATTCGTGGTACCACCTGTACTACGCGCGACAATTCTAAACGTTGTGATTAAAGGGTTACCGGTGCCTGAACCATAACCACCACCGGTTTCACCAAAGTCACCCTGACCGGTGTTTAGACCATCATCTTCGACTGAACCCGCAAGCTCTATAAAGTAACGTGGTTGCTCTGTTTGCCCTGCCACGGCACCCACTGCCTGGGTGGCGGTATTGTTTACGTCATCAACCCAAATGCTGGCATCAAATGGGTCTGGCGCATCACCATTGGTATAAAACGGGCCAGTTGAATTGAAACCCGTTGTCGAAATAAACGCTTCAATAGCTTGCTCTGCAGCGCGAACGGCTGTTTCTGCACCTTGCAGTGCAACGTTGCCGTCTTGAATCGCTGCAGACATCTTCCCTTGCATAATGGTGTCGTTCATTGAGCTCACACCCAATACCGTCAAGATCAACAAGAAGATAAGCGAGATAAATAAGGCAGCGCCTTTCTGCTTTTTAGGGTTTAGATTCTGCATAGTAGATACGTGTGTCATATTCGCTCCCTATTTCAAACGATTGCGAATGGTATTCGTAGTTTCATACGGCACATAAAAGCGTAAGTCCGCAGCCGTCGTAGCCGTGCCATTGAAGTTATAGGTTTGGTTTTCCGCAACTGTGCGATCTTCAGACGCGGTAAGAATGCGTGTGCGTACAGCGACAACATTCAAAAAGTCAGAGACGTCATCAGCAGCCACATAGCGATTCGCTGTTCCATCATCATTAGTATCTTCACCGTAAAGCACCTGCATATCTTCCACGCCTTCGGCGATCTCTTGAGTCGAAAACGAGGAAGTCTCGCCAGAGCGGTTAATCTGCGTCATGAACAGTGCGCGACCACCATCGGCCGTATTGCCGACGTGGTATGCAGTAATAGTAGGTAGGTACAAGTAACTACCGTCAGGATCATAAATATCATCAGCAAAGTTGGCGCTATTGTTATGCGATGTCCCATGATTAAGCACGTTCGTTGCTGTTGGGTCACTCGTTATAGAGAATAGCTCAGCACGCGCACAACTCGATACGAT
>NZ_LWGF01000916.1:0-913 GCF_001635355.1 Oleiphilus sp. HI0125 | reverse complement strand
TCGATGTGAAAGCAGCTCAAGCGCAGTACAAATCGCGCAAGTCGGGTTATTACCCGCAAGTCGATTTGGTCATCGATGGTGGACAGAAAAAGAATGTGTCTGGGTTTAATGGCGAAGAAGAGGATGCGAGTGCCGTTGTCGAGTTGAATTGGAATTTATTCAACGGGACGCGCGATGTAAATGAAGCTAAAGCTTACTACTACAAAGTGGAAGAAGCGCAGATGATCTCGAACAATGCGCGCCGCCAAGTGATGGAGCGTATCGACTTGATCTGGGGTGGCTATTTGCGCGATCAGCGCAATATCGAAGTACTCCGAGAGTATGTTGTGTCAGCCAAACAGGCAGAAACACTTTATAACTCCCAGTTTCAGGTCAACCGTCGCTCATTGCTTGATTTGCTTGATAGCTCCAACGAATTGTTTGAAGCGCGTAAGTCTTACTTAGATACTGAATATAGCCTTTTAACAGACCAGTACAGACTGATGCATATTCAAGGATTTTTGTTAGAGAGTATGCGCATCAATATTGAGAAAACGATCAAAGAGGAGGTTGAGCGATGAAATGTTTAGTCGTGAGAACCTGTATGGAGTTTGCCGCGATCTTGTTTATTTTGGGGTGCTCAAGTACTCCTACTGAAGAGTCAAAAGAAGATCTTTTTGGTTCTGGGTTGGCCTCTGCTGAAACGAGTGATTGGCGCGGTTACGAGCATGATCGTTTAAACATCAAAGCCGGAAATTTGATTGATCATGATCGCGATGGTGTCATCCATGAGCGAGATGATTGTCCAGATACATTGCGAGGCGGAGTGGTCGACAACAAAGGTTGTGCGCAGTTGCTAAGCGATATTCAGCAAAGCTTTCTGCAAATCAATTTTGATACTGACTCGGCGAAAGTGAAGCCGGAATATATCGAA
>NZ_LWGF01000915.1:0-2601 GCF_001635355.1 Oleiphilus sp. HI0125 | reverse complement strand
TGTAGTACTGACAATCGTCAAGATTTAACAAGAAACATTCAGCGGAAATCGAAACAAACAGTTGAGACCGCAATGAGTTATAAAATGAAATACGATCGCTATTTGCTAAACCAATATACTCTGAATATTCTGTTCGAGATAACCAGTGATCAAATACGCAGACATAAGCCTTTTTGAAAAAGTTATCACTAGTGCCTTCCAATAACGCATGACGAAAACTCATTAAGAACGGAAGGTCTTTCAAGTCCTCTTGAGAAACAAAAACCAAACCTAATCTAATCCCAACTTCTTCAAACGATACCGCATAGACCGAAAACTCATACCCAGCTTTTTCGCTGCCGCAGTGCGATTCCATTTGGTATCTTGCAGCGCTTTTTCTATCTCTACGCGCTCTATTTGCTCAAGATAATCTTCTAAAGGCATATCCTCTGGTCGAGCCGATATAGAGTCTGTAGAGCTATCTTGGTTGTCGGGCTGAGCGCTCGGCTCAGAAAACGTCTGGGTTGGAGATAAGCGCGGGCTGTTATCTAGCTGCAGATCTTGTTCACGAATAATATCGTCTTCACACAGCGTAAACGCACGTTCAATGATGTTCTCTAACTCACGCACGTTTCCAGGAAAGCTATAGCTTTTAAGCGCTTGCATTGCATTGTCATCGATGGACGCGTTATCGACACCACATTCTTGAGCGATATTCGACAAGAAACGCGTTGCCAATAGCGCTACGTCATCTTGGCGTTCGCGCAAGCTAGGTACCTGCAAGTTAATGACGTTAATGCGGTAGAACAAGTCTTGTCGAAAACTGCCGTCGTCGACCAATGCTTGAAGATCTTTATGCGTTGCACTCAAAACGCGCACATCGACGGCTTCTTCAGACTCACCGCCTACGGCACGCACCGCTTTCTCTTGAATAGCACGAAGCAATTTCACCTGCATATCTAAGGGTAGATCAGCCACTTCATCCAAAAACAAAGTGCCGCCATCCGCCGCTTTAAACAGGCCATCTTTATCTTGATGAGCCCCACTAAAGCTACCTTTTAAGTGTCCGAAAAACTCACTTTCCATCAACTCGCTTGGTATCGCGCCACAGTTAACTGGAATGAATGGCCCATCACGTCTGACACCATTGGCATGAATGGCACGTGCAACCAATTCTTTACCACTTCCGGATTCTCCAGAAATGTATATCGGCGCTTGGCTGCGAGCGAGTTTAACAACCTGTTTGTTGAGCTTTTTGAGTTCGGCACTCTCACCGAGGAGCACCGTTTGATCACTAGGAATTGACTGAGCAAGATCAACTTTTGTTTCAGCGAGTTTAAGCGCACTAGATACAAGTGTGCGTAGTTGCGTTAAATCGACAGGCTTAGAGATAAAATCAAATGCACCCGCTTTTAGCGCCTCAATGGCGGTTTCAACACTGCCATAAGCGGTAATCATAGCTATCGGAATATGACTGTGTTCGCTCTGTATAAAACGCACAAAATCAATACCATTGCCATCCGGCAGGTTCATATCTGTTAAACATAATTGAAAGGTAAACTCTGACAAAGCACGATGAGCTTCTTCGATACAATCAACACTGACGGTATCTAACCCCATACGCATAAGCGTGATTTCGAGAAGTTCTCGAATATCTGGTTCATCATCAATTATTAATACGCATGGTCGAGTCATTTAACGTCTCTACTAGTTTCTATCTCAGTCAATGCTGAAGTCTGTATTCAAATGTTTCTGGCTTAAACAATTCGTTTGTGGTGCGCAAATATAATGCGAAAACAAGCACCGCCACTACTGCTCTCAAGGTAACTTAAGTTTGCCTGATTGGCTTCACACAGTTCACGCGATATATATAGACCCAATCCGGTTCCTGTGCTCTCGGTTGTAAAAAAGGGCTCAAACAAGTGTTTCTGATTCTCTTCCGATACGCCATTACCCGAATCAATGATATCTACGACAGCTTGTCCCGTGCCCGCTTTGCGTGACAAGCATACTTCAACCCCACCCTCGTTCATCGATTTCTCGATGTGGTATTGCGCATTGACAATCAAGTTAGTAAGCACTTGCTCAATCTGAGAAGGGTCAAATCGCGCCAAAGTGTCTTCCTTATTCAGAACGTTCACGCGGATGGGGATAGGAGAATCGCTTTGTTCTCGACACTGATCGACGACTTGCTCAAGCCAAGGTCGGAGTGAAATAGCCTGCACGTCGGGTTGACCACGGCGGCTCAAGGTAAGCGTATTTTCAATAATGCCATTTACTCGCGCGCAATGCCTTTCGATGATGCTAGTCATCTTGCGATCAGCTTCTGTCAATTCTTCTGACTCAGAAAGAAGCTGTGCAGCATGACTAATAGCGCCTAAGGGGTTACGCACTTCATGTGCGATACTAGCTGTTAAACGCCCAAGTGATGCTAGCTTTAATTGTTGCGCGCGCTGAGTGAGCAGACGGGTATCTTCTAAGAAAATAAGCGTATTATTTTTGCCAGCATTTTCCATTCGCGAAAAATTTGCTTGAACTTCAGGTAAGTCAGCACTCATTTGAAATGGCTTACTTCGCACCGTGGGTTGTCGCGACCACGCATCAATACGCTCAATAATTTGT
>NZ_LWGF01000914.1:0-994 GCF_001635355.1 Oleiphilus sp. HI0125 | reverse complement strand
CGGTAGATCCGAAGAATTTCGATGAAACGAGCTTTGTTGATATCGATAGCGACGTTTGTATTATCCCTCCGAACTCTTTTGCATTAGCGCGTACCGTGGAATATTTTCGTATTCCAAGAAGCGTGCTGACTGTTTGTCTTGGCAAATCAACGTACGCGCGTTGTGGCATTATCGTAAATGTCACGCCTTTGGAGCCAGAATGGGAAGGGCATGTAACGCTTGAGTTTTCGAACACTACGAATTTGCCTGCAAAAATTTATGCAAACGAAGGCGTTGCACAAATGTTGTTCTTTGAGTCGGACGAAGTGTGTGAGACTAGCTATCGTGATCGCGGTGGTAAGTATCAAGGCCAGACTGGGGTGACCTTGCCGAAAACCTAAGTCAAATGAGAGCTCAGATTCAAAAAAGGGAGTGTAATAACGCTCCCTTTTCGTTTCTAAAGTTTGGTATTAAGCAATCGAGTTATGCTTGCTCGAGCGCCTGATCTATATCGGCGATAATATCGTCAATATGTTCTATCCCTACAGAAATTCGTACTAGATCTTCACTCACTCCTGCCGCAGCTAGTTCTTCTGCATCAAGTTGACGGTGAGTCGTTGAAGCTGGATGACAAGCAAGAGATTTCGCATCGCCAATATTTACGAGGCGAAGAATCATCTGCAAGGCATCGATAAATCGTGTACCGGCTTCTTTGCCTCCTTTGATGCCAAAGCTGAGTATGCCTGAGGCGCGTCCGCCACATAAGGTTTTACAGTTTTCATAGTAAGGACTGGTCGGCAAACCTGCATAGTTAACCCAAGTTACTTTGGGATGGCTTGCAAGATGTTCAGCCACACGCTCGGCATTGTTGCAGTGACGTTCCATACGAAGGCCTAAGGTCTCCAAGCCCTGGAGAATCAAGAAGGCATTATGCGGCGATAATGCGGCACCGGTATTACGAAGAGGAACGACGCGACAGCGGCCAATAAAGGCAGCAGGACCCATTGCCTCGGTA
>NZ_LWGF01000913.1:0-1230 GCF_001635355.1 Oleiphilus sp. HI0125 | reverse complement strand
TTTTTTATTATGAGGTCAGTTAGCCACCGAAATCGTCTAACATGATATTTTCATCTTCGACCCCGAGATTTTTCAACATCTCGATAACCGCAGCGTTCATCATTGGAGGCCCACACATGTAGAACTCGCAATCTTCGGGCGCTGGGTGGTCTTTCAAGTAGTTCTCAAGAAGAACATTATGAATAAAGCCTGTGTAGCCTTCCCAATTGTCCTCTGGCTGAGGATCAGAAAGTGCCACATGCCATTCAAAGTTGTCATTCTCTGCAGCAAGCGCATCATATTCATCTTGATAGAACATCTCGCGCAATGAACGAGCACCATACCAGAACGACATCTTACGTTTAGAGCCGATACGTTTGAGCTGATCAAAAATATGCGAACGCATTGGCGCCATACCAGCACCACCACCAACGAATACCATTTCAGCTTCGGTTTCTTTCGCAAAGAACTCACCAAATGGACCGTATACAGTTACTTTATCTCCCGGCTTCAAGTCGAAGACCCAAGAAGACATTTGTCCTGGTGGATGATCAGTTCCCGGAGGTGGAGAAGCGATACGAATGTTGAATTTAACAACACCCTTCTCTTCCGGATAGTTCGCCATCGAATAAGCACGGATAACGGTTTCATCAACTTTTGACTTATATTGCCAAACGTCAAATTTATCCCAATCACCGCGATATTCTTCTTCAATATCAAAGTTTTTGTAGTCAACTTCGTGTGGAGGACATTCAAGCTGAACATAACCACCTGCACGGAAATCGACATTTTCACCTTCAGGAAGACGAAGCGTCAGTTCCTTGATGAAAGTAGCAACGTTCGGGTTAGATTCAACCGTACATTCCCACTTCTTAACACCAAAGACTTCTTCGTCAACTTCAATTTTCATGTCCTGCTTAACAGGAACCTGACACGCTAAACGCCAACCTTCTGCTTCTTCACGACGAGTAAAGTGAGTACGCTCAGTAGGAAGCATGGAGCCACCACCTTCGAGCACTTTACAAGTACACTGCGCACAGGTACCACCTCCGCCACAAGCTGATGAAAGGAATAAGCCTTCAGACGCAAGCGTTTGAAGTAACTTACCACCAGCAGGCGTTTCAATTTTTGAGTTGGGATCACATTTACAGTGATCGCAACATTACCCGAGCTAACTAGCTTAGCTCGCGCTGCCAAAATTACCGCAACCAACGTTAGAACGATGACGGTAAACATGACAACGCCTAGAAC
>NZ_LWGF01000912.1:0-28589 GCF_001635355.1 Oleiphilus sp. HI0125 | reverse complement strand
GATTCAAAAAGGTTTTTATCTGTATTGGGGTCGACAAGAAATGGGACCTGAACGTTGCCCCATTTTTCTAAAAATGCCTCACGTTTTGATTCTGGAACAGGGCGGTATTCACCGCGATGAAAACGAAATTTAGCAGGGCCCATATCCGCTTTTTGCTGCTTACCAAGATTAATCAATTGATAAGGCAATTCTAGTTCGCACAGTCTTTCTCTGACTATGCGAGAAAATGGGCTCGATTCGAAACTATAAAGTGTTAACGGCTGTTGCGCTGATTTCGAGGGCTTAGCTTTAATTCCAGCATTTAAACGAAGTAAAGAAGAAAGTTTTGAACGACGCAATTGCTGAGGTGTGATTTGTGTGCGTGATGGTGCGTCTACACCTTTATATTGCTTAAAAAGGTACTGAATAATATCGGATGCGCCTTTTCTACTTTCTTCGACATTTGTGTCGTACAGAACGGGTACTTGATCTGTGCCTGAATCACGACGCAGCTGTTTGATGTTTTCTCCACCGATTGGACAGGGCATGATTGTGACATCAAGATTGAGCGCGGTAAGCGTTTCTCGAACAAGACGGCATTCCGGATCGCCTTCACGATCAAACAGGATAATCGGTTTTTCGGGCTGATAATGCTCTTTCGTACTAGATGTTCCTCGCCAAGAGCGAGCAATAGATGCAAATGTGGAGTTCAGAACATTAATCGTATGAAGCATGCATACACCCTTTTAATATTAAGCGGTTTTTTCTATAAACCGCAGCATTATAAGGCTTAAGATGCTTTAGTCGACCCCAGCGTACTCAATTGATTTAAACACTTGTTCTGCATAGTTTTGAACGTTAATCCTTGGGGCGTTCACTTCATAACGTCGCGATAATTCAACATTGACCAGAATATTTGGCAAGCCACGATGCGGGCAGACCAAACCATATACATCAACGAGAGCAGGGCCTGCATTATTGCGACCACGCCAATCTTCTAATTGTTCTGCATAGGTGATACATGTATTACCGTATTCTTCAGCAGCCCAAGAATCTCGACCGTGAACAATCAGCCCTTCAACCGCGTCGTCATTCACATTTTCACGATAGGCTGAGAGATGTGCTTGCGCTGATTCAAACATTCCGAAAGCTGGCCCTCTATTCACCGCAACCTTCAACGAGTAACTGTCGTCATAGTTAAGTTGACTTAATTTGATTCGGTTTCCTGTACCGTAATCGACAGCAAACCAAGACTTTTCTGTGGGTACAACGACTGAAACCGCGGGGCCATATACCCGTTCACCAGGGCGAATATTGGTTCGATCAAAACTTGTTGCGCAGCCACTAATGATGAGCGTTAAAGCTAGTAGCTTGATTATCGTATAGACGTTCGACATATCGGAATTTATTAGTATCGTTATTGTCAGCTTATTTAGTATGTCTAGAGCGAAGCTCAAGACTGCGCCTAAGCACTTAATTATTTGTTTTTATCGTGACATAAATAGATCGTCGCACCAAGCTCGCAGTGCGTGTTTTGACCTACTAGCATACGAATGATGAAGTTTATGTATCGTAAAAGCTTAATCCCACCTATACTTCGCGCGCATTCTGCCCCCACATACTGAGAACGAATACTTAATGTACTTTGAAGAGCTTGGCCTTAATCGAAATATCCTAAAAGCAATTGAGTTAAAAGGTTATAAGACACCGTCCCCAATCCAGCAAGAGGCTATTCCTGCCGTATTAACAGGGCGTGATGTGATGGCTGCTGCCCAAACGGGTACAGGCAAAACTGCTAGCTTTACACTTCCTATTATTCAGTATCTTGAAGGAAAGGCTCGTGTAAAGGCTAGTCAGGTCCGAGTATTGATTCTTACTCCAACGCGAGAGCTAGCAGCGCAGGTGCACCAGAGTTTAGACGATTACAGTCAATTCTCGGATACGCGCTCTGCGGTTGTGTTTGGAGGGGTTAAGATTAACCCTCAGATGCTGAAGTTAAGAAAGGGTGTTGATGTATTAGTTGCAACGCCTGGGCGCTTACTAGATTTATGTGAAAAGAATGCCGTAAAGCTCGACCAGATTGACGTCTTGGTTCTAGACGAAGCCGACAGAATGCTGGATATGGGCTTCATCAATGATATTCGCCGCGTTATCGCGCTATTGCCCAAGCGCAGACAAAATCTGCTGTTCTCAGCGACATTTTCCGATGACATTCGTAATTTAGCGAAAGGCTTGATTCATGATCCCGTTGAGATCTCTGTATCGCCAAAAAATTCTGCCGCGAAAACTGTCGATCAATTAGTTATTCCAATTGATAAAGCTAACAAGTCACAAGCCTTAATTACCTTAATTAAACGCCATCAATGGTATCAAGTGCTCGTCTTTTGTCGGACAAAGCACGGCGCGAACAAGCTAAGCCAAAAACTGATTAAGTCTGGAATTAAAGCAGCCGCGATTCACGGTAATAAGAGTCAAGGAGCTAGAACAAGGGCGCTATCAGACTTTAAAAGCGGTGATTTACAAGCGCTTATTGCTACCGATATTGCCGCGCGAGGAATTGATATTGATCAGTTACCTCAAGTCGTGAACTTTGATTTACCGCATGTAGCTGAGGATTATGTGCATCGTATTGGTCGCACCGGGCGCGCTGGCATGGCAGGGAAAGCTGTCTCGTTAGTCACGGCAGAAGAATATAAAGAGCTCGTCGGAATAGAGCGTTTGATTCAGCAGCATATTCCAAGAGAAGACATAAAAGGCTTCGAAGCTCAAAATGCATTGCCAGCATCTCCGCAGACTTTAAAACCAATTAAGGCGAAAAAACCGAAGAAAAATAAGACCAAAGTCGATGCTTTTAATCAGACAAACTCAAAGAATACGTCTGCCTCAGTCAAGCCGGATAAAAACAAGAAAAAAGCTAATAACAGCGACGGACGCGGCAACAAATCTCGCGACAACGTTAAAAAGAGTCAGGCAAATAAAGATATTTGGGCTAGAGGCAAGCCAAAGCAGAACAAGCCTAAGCAAAGTAGCAATAAACAGGCTGGGGGCGAAACCATAAAGTCCAAAAAAGGAGAAGGGCGCTCGCCACGCAAACGCCCTGTGCAAAATTAGGCAACTAACGCTTGGTTTCTAGTGCTAATTGGCGCGCAAGGTACTCTTCATAAGTGCCTTGGAAGTCATTTAACTTTTTGTCCTTGATTTCAATAATGCGCGTAGCCAAAGAAGAAACAAACTCTCTGTCATGGCTGACAAAAATCAGAGTGCCTGGATAATTTTCGAGTGCTAGGTTTAACGCTTCGATCGATTCCATGTCCAAGTGATTGGTTGGCTCATCCATAATCAGCACATTTGTTTCAGCGATAATCAGCTTACCAAACAACAGGCGGTTCTTTTCACCACCTGAACAAACAGAGACTTTCTTGTCGATGTCTTTCGACGAGAACAGCATGCGCCCCAGAATGCCGCGAATGAACTGATCATCTTGACCTGGCTTACGCCACTGGCCCATCCATTCGAACAAAGTCATATCTTCTGCAAAGTCGCGCGTACTGTCTTGTGGGCAATAACCAAGGCTTGCACTCTCAGCCCATTTAATAGTGCCAACGCTAGCATCAAGCTCGTTCATCAAGCAGCGGAGTAGGGTTGTCTTACCTACGCCGTTTTCTCCAATCACCGCCAAACGTGTTCCAGCTTCGAGAATCATATCGCCGCCTTCAAATAAAGTTTCACCATCGAAGCCATGAGCTAAACCTTCAAGCACCAATGCTTGGCGATGAAGTTTCTTTTCCTGATTGAAACGAATAAACGGGCTAACACGACTTGAAGGCTTAATTTCTTCTAGCTCGATCTTTTCAAGACGTTTTGCGCGTGACGTTGCCTGCTTCGCTTTAGATGCGTTGGCTGAGAAGCGGCTAACGAACTGTTGCAGCTCAGCGATCTCAGTTTTCTTTTTCGCATTTTCATGCTGTAAACGCTCACGGGCCGCTGTCGAAGCAATCATGAAGTCGTCGTAGTTGCCTGGGTAAACACGCAGCTCACCGTAATCGATATCGGCCATGTGCGTGCACACAGCATTTAAGAAGTGACGATCGTGAGAAATAATGATCATTGTGCTTGAACGTTGATTTAACAGTTCTTCTAACCAACGAATTGTATCGATATCCAAGTTGTTAGTCGGTTCGTCTAACAACAGTATGTCTGGATCGGAGAAAAGTGCTTGAACTAGTAGGACGCGTAATTTCCAACCTGGTGCGATTTCGCTCATCAAGCCATAGAACATGGAAGGATCAAGGCCAGCATGAGTCAGCAATTCTTCAGCTTTAGATTCGGCAGAATAACCATCTAGTTCGGCGAAACGTGTTTCAAGATCAGCAACAAGCATTCCTTCTTCTTCGCTCATTTCTGGCAAGGAATAAATACGCTCGCGCTCAAGCTTAATATCCCAAAGTTCTTTGTGGCCCATAATGACCGCGTCAACAACGCTGTATTCTTCAAATGCGTATTGATCCTGACTTAATTTAGCGACACGTTCATTCGGAGAAATCGATACATTTCCTGATGTTGGCTCAAGTGAGCCGTCCAAGATTTTCATGAACGTTGATTTGCCGCAACCGTTTGCGCCAATAAGTCCGTAGCGATTACCTTCGCCAAATTTGACGGAAATGTTTTCAAAGAGAGGTTTCGCACCAAATTGCATGGTGACATTTGCTGTAGAAATCAATGAGTCGACCTTCGATCAGAATGTATGGAGACAAGCAAAAAGCCTGATTGCCTAAAATTTTCGCGCACTATAGAGCACAGCGCGCGCGAGGTCGATAAAAACTTTGAAATAGCTGCCGAGTTAGTATGACGAGCATATTTTCGTCATTATCAGGGGGCCATATTCTGTTTATATTTACGATAACTCACTACGATCTGAAATCATGTGTTTGAATCAACTTAGTCTCACTTAATTAAAACAGTCTCATGATAAGATTGATCATCTGTCTCCAAAAAACATCAATAATGAAATCAAGTGTCGAGAATGAGAACGATAAAAGTCGCATCGAGCCTGATGGACGCAAACCCTTCACCAGTTGAAGCGCGATTAGAGCGGGCTGAAAAGCTAATATTTGAAGCGAGCCTTGATGGTGCCAATCTTTTTCTATTACCCGAAATGTTTAACTTCGGCTATGCCTATGACGTAAAACTCTTTGATCTTGCCGAATCACCGACTGGGAAAACCTATAAATTTCTTAAGCGCTGCGCTAAGAAGTACAATATGATGATCGGGGGCACCTTTTTAGTCAGAGAAAATTCCCACATCTACAACCGCTTTATGCTTATCAGTTCCTCTGGCGAGCAGTGGGAATATGACAAGAATTATCCATGGGGGTGGGAGCGAGGTTATTTCAGGGGTAAGCACCAAACAACCATTGCGGACACGCCATTGGGAAAAATAGGTATGCTTGTTTGTTGGGATATCGCGCATACTAATTTATGGGAGGCGTATGACGGAGAGGTCGACTTTATTCTCGCTAGTATGTCACCACCGATTACAACAGATCCTACTTATCATCTATCAGATGGTCAGACTCTATCTAATAGTGAGCTTGGGTTCATTCCTAGACTTATCGAAAAGATCTCTAGCGCAGCTGATCTGTTTTCCGATATTCCAAAGCTGCTTGCTAGTGAACTCGAAGTGCCTGTGATCTCGTCTGCATCCACTGGACAGATTCAATGTCAGATGCCACATCCAAAAGCGCTTTGGCTAACATATTGTGCAGTCAATCCTTTGATGTGGCGTCACTGGAACTCTTCAGACTCTATTCGTGCTGATTTTAAATGCGCCGATTTCGCTCAAATTATCGATAAGTCAGGCCAAACAGTAAAAGCATGTCAACGTGATTCAGGTGACGCGTGGGCTTCACAAGAAATCTCATTTTCATCGGCTAAAACAAAAGTTAAGCACGCTCTACCTAAAAGAGTACTGCCAATCATGTCCTACATTTTTGCAGACAAGATTTTC
This sequence comes from Oleiphilus sp. HI0125, assembly GCF_001635355.1. Taxonomy (NCBI): domain Bacteria; kingdom Pseudomonadati; phylum Pseudomonadota; class Gammaproteobacteria; order Oceanospirillales; family Oleiphilaceae; genus Oleiphilus; species Oleiphilus sp. HI0125. The sequence continues at coordinate 22,603 of NZ_LWGF01000912.1, read as the reverse complement.
AAATATCCCTCACTAATGACTTATATAAGGCGCTCTTAATCAAACTCACTGCTTAAAACAATAGTGAAGAGTTATTTGCTAAGTTGCCTTAATAGGTATGCTAATAAACATTAATTTTAAATTACCAATACTCTTTAGTATTGGACATAAGCTAATATGAAGATAGGCTTGTGTATAACCTCAATCAAAAAAATAACATGCTATGCCCGTATCAACGCCGTTTCCTTTGTTTCCTACATATGATGAATTAAAAGATGTTCGTCTAGATGATTTTCCCGAACTCAATACCTATTTAGAAAAGTCTGATAAATGGAAACGCAATGCATGGCAATGGGGTCAAGAATTTTTGTCTTATATTGGTCGCAACAAATCTCAGCATACTTACACACGTTTTCGTTCAGAACTCGAAAAGTTTTTATTGTGGTCATTTCTTGTATCCGATAAGCCAATTGATGAGCTGCGCAAATCAGACATCCTTGCTTATGCAGATTTCTTTTGGCAACCGCCGTTAAATTGGATTTGCTTTGTGAATCACGAGAAATATCGTTTCTCTAACGGTGTGTTTGAAATCAATCCCGAATGGGCTCCATTTCGATTAGTTCAAGCTAAAGGCGATCAGTCCAAGCCAGATAAAAAATTATATCGTCCATCGCAGCAAACCTTGCACGCAATGTTTACAGCTTTAAATGCGTTCTATAAACATATGATGGATGAAGAGATTTGTTACGGAAATCCGGTTCAAGTTGCTAAAAAAGACTGCAAGTATTTTATAAAAGACGCACAAGTTAAAGACGTGAAACGTCTGAGTGAAGATCAATGGCAATATTTGCTTGATGTCGCTGAAAAAATGGCCAATGACGACTCAAAGTATGAGCGGAATTTATTTCTCATTGCGTCCTTAAAAACCTTATTTTTACGAATTTCAGAGTTCTCAGAACGCGCAGACTGGGTCCCAACAATGGGACATTTCTGGAAAGATAATGATGATAATTGGTGGTTAAAAGTATATGGAAAAGGTCGAAAGTTACGGGACGTCACCGTTCCACCAAGCTTTATTCCATATTTAAAGCGATATCGAGCGTCTAGAGGATTAAACAGTCTTCCTGTATTGGGAGAAACGCACCCTATTATTGCGAAGATTCGTGGCCGCAATGGTATGACGGCTCGCCAATTATCGAGGTTGGTACAAGAGGTTTTTGACCAGGCTTTTGAAGCGATGCGCTTAAGCCATGGCGAAGAGGCAGCGGCACGTTTTCAGCAAGTTTCTACGCACTGGTTACGTCACACAGGCGCCAGTCTTGAGATTGAACGAGGTCGAGCATTAAAAGATGTATCAGAAGATCTGGGGCACACAAGCATGGCGACTACCGATACCATTTACGTTCAGACTGAAAACAAAAAGCGTGCAGAAAGTGGTAAGTCACGCGACGTATAGCAGCGTGACTTAGTGGAGCATTCTAAGTGCTTTATCTATTGGATTCGATCAAGCGCAATCACGCGCACTTTCTCGGAGCTAGAAAACAATGAATCTCTCAACAGCTCAAGCTCGGTTACTTTTACTTCGTCGCTGTAAGCATCGTTTAGTAAAATCTCATCGCGTTGACTTGTGTAGCTCGTGTATCGTGAATCCCATTCCTTACGTTGGGAGTCTAGGCTGGTTAAACGTTCTGCAGCCTCTTCGCCAACAGCTTCAACGCGCGCATTATATAGCTCTTCACCAGTAAGCTCTTGATTGTCAGTGGTGCTCTCACGCAGAACTTGAACTGGATTTGCGCCGCTTCTACTTTCGATAAACTCTGCCGGCATTTGTGCATCAAGTGATTCTAAAGCCGCTGATTTTTGCTCACTATTCATTGCTTGATCAGCGTTGATTCTGAGTCGCTCAATCATATATGCATCATACTGTTCACGCTCAGAATAAAATGCCTCATGCATTTCTAAACCAAGGTTTTCAGCTCGAATTGATTTAAGTAACTGCAAGCGTTCGTCGATCAAATCAAGGTAACTACCACTTAAGCTCGACATTGATCCGTCTGTAATAAAGCTTTCAATTCGGCTTGAAAATGCAAGTTCTAGGTCCATTACCGCGGTTTTGTATGCAACGTACGATTCTAAAGATTGAAGTGCTTGGCTTAAGGCTGGCTCTTCTAATTTGTAGTTGAGATATTCTTCTATTCGCGCCAAAACGGTTTCCAATGACTCTTCTTCAATAGCTGAAAAGAAGAAATCAAATATGTCTTTTAGGTCCGATGAAATACGAAGATTGCCGTTCTCATCGACGGCCAAATCACGATCAAAATAGATACCGCGAAGTGATGATACAAGGTCGCCGTGCTCAGACTCATAAGGTAATTGCTGAGTTTCAGTGTTGATTGCTTCAGGAGAAGAATCGATAACTGATTTTTGATGGTCTTGGTTGGTCTTAGAGGTGTCTAAATCTTGAGCATCCTGATCCAGCGCTTGGTATTGCCAAATTACAAATGAGGTCGCGACACATAAAGCAACAGCAACTAAGAATTTAATATACATAATGTGTTCACACTTAACTAAGTAGAATAAAAGAAGGGGCTACTGAGCCCCTTCCCTATTTTCTATAAGCCTGCTGACTTAAGTCGACGTGCATGGTTTTCAAACAATACAACTGGATCGACTTCAAATAAGTTTGATAAGCCGAAGAACAAGTTAACGCCATCAAGGTGGTTAATGTTGTAGTTCACACGTAGAACATCACCCCAGCGCTGTTGACAACTACCTACTAGACCATCATTGCGACCAGAGATCGTTGCGCCGGTGAAAGCCAAGAATGGGTCAGAAATATCAAGAGCGTTCGTTAGCAAGAAGTCGCCGCCCCATGACCAATAACGTATACCATTTACTTCAGCTGCGCCTTCTCCACACGAAGATGTAGGACGACCCGCGGGAAATAAGTCATTGAATGCTTCCGCGCCAGGTGTTGTTAGGAACGTTACCGCACCTAAAGCGTCCTGCGTGTATTCAGAATTGCCGGCAAGGGCGTCAATAATGTCTCCAAGGAAGTTAAGTGCACCTTCGATCAGTGCCTCTGTACCACCACCTACAGGAACGATTCCTCTCGCTGCATCCGCAAAACCTGACCCACTGTTTGCACCGTTTACTGAGGTAACAGAAGCAACTAAGTCTGGACGAACACCTGCAACATAACGGCTAGTTGGTGAACCCAAGCTATGGCCGATCAAATTGAACTTTTGTGCACCTGTGATCGCTTGCAACTCTTCTAAGTAAGCCAACAACTGTTCGCCACGTACGTAGCCGTCTTCCCATGCTGTAACATTAGGAATGTAAACCGTTGCACCGCGCTCTTCCAATTCGCCTTTCACGCCATAGAAATAATCTATGCCTAAGATGCTGTCGAACCCAGACAGACCATGTACCAAAACAATTGGATGCTGAGTTTGATAAGCTTTGCAATCTTGCCACCACCAACAGATCGCGTTAGCTGCAGAGCTTTGAATGAGCATGCCAAAGAATATGGCGCTCGCTAAGAATACTTTCTTTAGTTTGAATTGCATCATCGATTCCTTTTGTTTTTATATTAAAACGACGTACAACATTCCTTAATTGTTATTACTTCCTTTATATAACGTTGTTTGAATGACATCTTGTACTAGCGGCGTGAATGCTACCAACTGGCTATTTTTAGAGCAATAAGTCTAAAAACCTATGCTTAGCATTTCAGGCCATCTGTAAAGTTATGTTAACTACGTCATAGTTATAGGAAAATCTGATTGATCATTGAGCTTGCGTAAATTTTTATTATGCTTGTGTCATACTTTAGCTAACAAACACGTCAAATGACTAACCTTACGATCAAACGCTCCGTTTTCTTTTTCTCAGCTATTTTTTTCTGATTGGCGCTCTGAATGCCCTGCTCCTATATAAAAGTCACGACACTTCTACTACTAATGAGGCATGGGTTCTGCACACGGATGAAGTACTTCAGAAATCGACAGAACTAATGAGCTAAATAACAGATGCTGAAACTGGCCAACGAGGTTATCTGTTGACTGAAGCCGGTGATTATTTAAAGCCCTATTTTTTCGGAATCAAGGCATTGAAAGATGCCGCTAGTAATCTTCAAGTCTTAACGTCAGATAATCCTAATCAGCAAGTCCGCTTAGCAAAGTTGATGACACTGATCGATGTGAAGTTTGATGAGCTACAACAAACTATTGGTTTGCTTGACGAGGGGAAGCATAATGAATCGCTCGATCTAGTGAAGAGTGATCTAGGGCGTAAGACAATGGTCGAGATTAGAGAACTTATCTCAGACTTTATTGCAGAAGAGCGGCACTTACTAATCGAGCGTGAAAAGTCATACAGGCGTGCGCAAGACCAAAGTACATTCACATCAATGTCAGCATTGTTCGTTCTCATCGGGTTTATGGGCGTATTTGTTGTGTTGATGAACAAGCGTGTCCTCCAACCTTTGATCGATCTTGCAACGTCAGCGAAGAACTTTCGCAAAGGCGTTGATACTAATTTTAAGGTTGTTGAGGCGCATGGAGAGATAAAAGATCTCGTCGTCGCTTTTGAAGACATGCGCACAAGTATTCAGGCATCACTTGATGAATTAGATGCGGCTCGCATTCAGTCAGAGAACGCAAATCAGGCTAAGAGTGAGTTCTTATCAAATATGAGCCATGAAGTCAGAACGCCGATCAATGGTATATACGGCATGTTCCAACTTCTACGTAAAAATAAGTTCGCAGATAGCCCTGTCTATTATGATTTGATCGATAAAGGCCGTACGTCCTGTAACTCCCTACTTTCAATCGTGAACTACATTCTCGATTACTCGAAAATTGAGGCTGGTAAGATTGAGCTAGAGTGCATTTCGTTTGATATTGTTGATCTAGTAGAAACTGCAGAGTTCATGTTTAAAGACGCGGCCTCAGAAAAAGGAATCGGATTAGAGTTTATTTTTCCTCGAGAGTTTAATCATTACTACGATGGCGACCCTGTACGGATCAAGCAAATCTTACTCAACCTCTGTTCAAACGCGATTAAGTTTACAGAGGAAGGGAGTGTGACGATCCATGTTGATTGCGTTGGATCGCAAGCTGGGCAGCGCGTCCAAATCAAAATAGCAGATATCGGTATTGGCATGAGCCAAGATCAGGTAGAGAAAGTCTTTTCTCGATTTGAACAGGCCGACACAACTACAACTCGAGAATTTGGTGAGACAGGTTTAGGTGTCCCGATCACAAAAGCTTTGGTCGATTTAATGAGTGGGGATCTGTCTGTCGTAAGCGTGCAAGGCAAAGGCACAGAGTTTACTGTTTCCCTGCCTTTAGAGTTCGCTGAGGCAGCTGAGCTTAAAGAAGAAAAGGCAGATGTGCCTCCGCCAGATTTGTCAGGCAAACGCGTACTCATAGTTGAGGACAATCAAATTAACCAAGTGGTATGTGAAACCATGCTTTCGCCAATGAACACAGACGTCATGATCGCTGAGAACGGTCAAGAGTGCTTAGATCTTTTGAAGCATGAAGTATTTGACTTGATATTGATGGATATTCAAATGCCGGTCATGGATGGCGATACTGCGTGTGAGCATATCAGAAGCACTGACAAGCAGCAGAAAGTGATCGCTCTTACAGCAAACGTCATAGCTGATGATAGAAAAAAATATGAGGAAACTGGTTTCGACGATTGCATCGCAAAACCAGTTGATGTCAACGTGTTTTATCAAGGGTTAATGAAGCACGTATTAGATAATTAAACTTTGCCCTAATTAGATTTCTCTAATTCCGAGAATTTTGTCAGCGCTGTTTCTGATTTCTCTATATTTATCTGCATCCTCAATGAGCACATCCACATCAGTTTCATCGAAGAGCGTTTTAAGGCGTTCTTGAGCTGCTTCTTTCTTGACGATTTTTGGAAACAACGTTTTAACACAGCGCAGCATAACTTCTGGGGAGACTGATGCTCCAGGCGAAGCGCCTAACAATGTTCCGTAGCTCAAATCTTCAGACGTCACAATTTCAGTACCCATTTGTAGATCGCCATCTTTAATGATCTGAACGCGCTGGCCTGCTTGAACTACCTTCCAATTGAATTTATTGCTAAGACCCGGCGCAAACTCATCAAGTGTTTTTAACATCGCGCTTTCGCCCTTGAATGTTTCTTTAAACAAGTAAGTGACGAGAGGGAAATGTTCACGGGCAACATTAAGAAGGTTAGGAATGTCGTGTAAATGGACCATTCGAATGAACTCCACGATTCCTCTACCCTTCTCTAAAATCGGCGAGAACGTCGCAAATGGGCCAAATAGTAGATAATATTTACCGTCAGCAACACGCAGATCTAAGTGCGGAACTGACATTGGCGGTGCGCCAACAGCGGCTTTACCATATGTTTTTGCGCCATATGATTGGGCGACTTCTTTATCTATCTCTGCTGCAAGAAAACGACCACCAACTGGGAAACCTGAGAAGCGCCGACCTGCTGGTAGATGGCTCGCTTTTAAAATAGGGAAAGCACCACCGCCGGCGCCAACAAATAGCTTGTCTGCGCGCACCTGTTTCGCCACGCCGTTTTGTTCGCATTCAATCAACCAGCTACCAGATGGGCTCTTGTGCACGCGTTTAACATGCGTATTGTATTGAATATCCGCACTCTGCTCATTTTCCATATGCTGAGCAAGTTGCTTAGTAATCGACTCGAAGTTGACATCGGTGCCATGGTCAACGCGTGTTGCAGCCATCTTCTGATGACGAGATCGACCTTCCATCGTTAGTGGAATCCAGCTTTGAATTTCATCGAAGTCTTCTGACAACTTCATCTCGTCAAAGAAATGGTGCGATGCCATCTCTTTATAGCGCATGTGTAGAAGATTAATACTGTCTTCGTTTACCAGCGTGCAGTGCTTCGTCGGGTGAATAAAGCTTTCGGGATCTTTAATGATTCCGTTCTTTACTAAGTTTGCCCAATATTGCTTAGCGACGTTGAATTGCGCGTGGATGTCTAAGGCTTTTTCAACACTGATAACTTCTTCATCGACAGGTGTGTAGTTTAATTCGCAATTCGCTTCGTGACCGGTACCTGCATTATTAAAAACACTTGAGTTGCTCCCAGCAGCCTGATCAAGGCGCTCTAGAATCGTTATATTCAGATTAGGGTCAACGGTTTTGGCGATATGCGCGAAAGTAACGCCCATAATACCGGCACCAATAATTACTACGTCCATTTTGTGTACCTGTGTTGAAAGCTGCTTTAGGCCTTTTAAGCCATTAGACACAACGTTTTTTATAAAAACTTGCACTGCGTTCGATAAAACGCGCGAATATTAACATCAAACACTATTCAGCAGATCATTACTCCATATAAGCATCTCATTTGAAACGGTTAAATGTCCGATTTCATTGGAGGTTAGACCAGATTAATAAAATGTCAGACTTTAAGTGATTGATTTTATGTACTTATCTTCTAACTGTCCTCTGATAACAACTGATGCGTTAGCAAGGACATTAAATGCCATCCTCGGCCTGTATTAAGCTATTCGTTTGTACATTCATAAACGGATTAATCATGTCTTTTAAACGTAATCCATCAGTCATTGTCATCGGTGCTGGCATGACAGGTATTCTGATGGCGAAAAAGCTCAAAGATGCGGGTATTGAGAAAGTAATTGTTCTCGAAAAAAAAGAAAAAGTCGGCGGTACATGGCGTGAGAATACATATCCTGGCGTTGCGTGTGACATTCCCTCGCACATGTATACCTATTCGTTTGAGCCAAATCCTAATTGGAGTAATTTTTTCGCTCGTGGTAATGAAATCCAAGAATACTTCGAGAACGTGGTTGATAAATACGAGCTACGGCCAATGATTCGGTTTAATGAAACGGTTACTGAAGCCAAGTTTGATAACGGTGTATGGAAAGTTACGACCAGCACTGGTGATAACTATGAATGTGATTTCGTTATTTCCGCGACAGGTATACTGCATCATCCAAGCCTTCCCGACATTCCAGGTTTAGATTCCTTTGAAGGAAACATGTTCCATACCTCTAATTGGAATCATGATGTTCAACTCGATGCGACACAGTCTGTTGGTATTGTCGGAACGGGCTCTACAGCCGCTCAGTGTATTCCAGAACTCATTAACTCTGGGGCAAAGGTAAACGTATTCCAACGTACGCCTCAATGGATTCTTCCCTTGAAGGACTTTTCGATTCCTAATTTTGTAAAACGCTTATTAGGTAGGTTTCCGACTCTGAATCGTATCAGCCGCGCTAGTGGTAAGTTTTTCGTCGAGCATTTTTTCACTAAAGCTGTGACAGGCCATAAAATTCAGCGTTTTTTGATGGAGTTTTTCGTAAAGCTGAACCTGAAGCTAGCAATTAAAGATCCTGAACTTAGACGCAAATTGCGTCCCGACTATCAAGTTGGCTGTAAGCGTTTAATTATCAATACGACGTTCTATAAGGCGATTCAGAAGGACAATGCGGCACTTATTACTGAAGGAATAGATCATATCGAGCCCAAAGGTGTCGTGACTAAAGATGGTAAGTTACATGAGTTAGATACGCTTGTTCTGTCTACAGGCTTTGATCCGCTAGCGTATATGCGCCCAATGAACTTAATTGGTAAAGATAACACCCATATCAATGATGCGTGGGCAGAAAACGTGGGCGTTTACCGCTCTATGTTAATACCCAAGTTTCCCAACTTCTTCTTAACTCTCGGACCTAACACGCCGATCGGTAATTTCTCAGTTATCGCGATGAGTGAAGTACAGTGTGATTACCTTTTGAAGCTCATTAGCCAGTGGCGCAGTGGTAAGTTTGATGCCGTTGAGCCGACAAACATTGCGGTAGAAAACTTTAACGCCTATGTTAAGAACGGTCTCGATGCGACAGCGTGGGTTGGCGGGTGTACAAGTTGGTATCTTGATGCGCATGGTAACCCAATTTTATGGCCATATACTTGGGGGCGCTGGGTCAAGGAAATGCGTATTCCGAATGATGAAGACCTTCAATTCGCCTCGTATTCACAGCAATAATTTGAGCTCGTAATTTATAATTCTAAGAAAACGGTAAGTTTCCAAATAGAAACTTACCCGTTAGAGTTGTCCCGCTTTTATGAGAGCTATCGCAAAGCGATGGCCAAATAAAAATAGGATAAAGGTCTATGTACCTCGCAAAATGGACAATCTTGTTAGCGGTTTTTTGGCTGCTTCTTTCTGGCTTTATACAACCTCTTTTACTGAGTTTTGGTGCTATATCTGTCGCTATCGTTCTACTTGTAATCAAACGAATGGACGTGATCGACGAGCAGCCTAGAACAATCGGTTCACCTCTTGCGGCATTAATTTACATACCTTGGCTTATTTATCAGATTTTCCTTTCTAGTATTCAGGTGACCCGCCTTATATGGACAGGCAAAACAAACGTCTCGCCTTCCATTGCGAAATTGCCTGTTTCGTCCGTTCCTGAAAACAAGAAAGTCCTGTATGCAAATTCTATTACTTTGACCCCCGGGACTTTAAGTGTTGATTTGGATGAGGAAGAAGTGACCGTTCATGCATTGGAATCTTCTTCGATTGACGAGCTAAAGCAAGGCGGTATGGCAGATAAGATTGCTAAAACATGGGGTAAGACAAATGGATAGCGTACTCGCCGCATCCGGCGTAGGTATATTGATTGTAATGGCGATTGCTCTAGCTCGAGCAATGGTTGCCCCAACTGTTTATGACAGAATTCTCGGTGTGAATATGTTCGGCACCAAGACGGTTTTATTCATCGCAACGATTGGCTTCATTATGGGACGACCAGATTTTCTGGATATTGCCATCGTCTATGCGCTAATTAACTTTATAGGTATGGTCGCAGTACTCAGGTTTTTCGAGTACACGTCAGAATCTAACTAAAATTATAAGGACTATACGTGAGTGCTCTAGACTATCTTAGTGCGGCACTGCTTCTTTTAGGTTTTATATTCAGCCTGTCGGGAGCGATTGGTTTATTCCGTTTTCCAGATTTTTTTACGCGTATTCACGCGTCTTCTGTCACCGACTCTTCGGGTGCGGTTTGCATAATTTTTGGCTTAGCACTTCAAACTAATTTTGACTTAGTCACGGTTAAGTTACTGTTTATTTTATTCTTCTTGTTGCTGACTGGACCGACAGGTTCTCATGCCTTAGCGAAGTCGGCGCGCCATGGTGGTTTGCTAACTATTCCTGAGTGCCAAGAAAAGGCTAAGGACGGAGTGAGCTAATGACTACTTTAATAGACCTCATTCTTCTTGCGATGCTCGTGATCACCGCATTTCGTATCATCTATATTAAAGATTTGTTTTCTGTCGTGATGCTCTTTGGTATCTACAGTTTTCTATGTGCTGCCTTGTTTGTAACTCTTGATGCCGTTGATGTTGCGTTTACTGAAGCATCCGTTGGCGCGGGTATCTCTACGGTATTAATGCTAAGTACGATTGCTATTACGGGCCGTAAAGAAAAACTCAGTTTGCACAGTCATACCTTTGCAACCTTAATCGTTCTTTTAACTGGTGGTGCGCTGATCTACGGCACATTTGATATGCCCCTCTTTGGCTTAGCAGATAACCCTGTGCATGAGCATGTTGCGCCGCGCTACATTGAGACATCACCGACAGAGATTGGTCTTCCTAATATGGTTACCTCGGTGCTAGCTAGTTATCGTGGCTTTGACACCTTTGGCGAGACAGTTGTTGTATTTGCAGCTGCGATTGGCGTATTCAGTTTATTAGGTGTGCGTGGGAAACCAACGGAACTCCTTGCGCAAGAACAAGGTCTTACTCAGCATAAAGTTCTACGCGTGGTTGCGAAAATCTCTATTCCCCTCATCATTTTGTTTGCCCTCTACGTTCAATTTCATGGTGACTTTGGGCCAGGCGGAGGATTTCAGGCAGGAGTTATCGCTGCTGCAGCATTCATTCTTTACGCCCTCACCTTTAGCTTAAGAAAAGCCGTTGGCGTTGTAAGTCCACGATTTGTTAAGTATCTAGCTCCAGTGGGCGTTTTGCTCTACGCATCTGTTGGTCTTGTGAGCATGTTGAACGGTGCAAATTTTCTAGACTACAACGTGCTCGCAGCGGACCCAGTACATGGTCAGCATTACGGCATAATCATTATCGAACTCGGTGTTGGTATTACTGTTTTCTCTGTCATGCTTGGGATTTTCTACGCCTTTGCAGGCCAAGTTGAAAAGGCAAATGTTCAATGAGCTTAATCTTCGAACACTTCAATCATTGGGTCGTTGTTATTTTGATGATGATCGGTCTGTATATCGTTATCACAGCTAATAACCTCGTTAAGAAAGTGGTTGGCCTGAATATTTTTCAGAGCGCTGTATTTTTAATGTACATCACCATGGGAAAGGTTGTTGGTGGCACGGCTCCAATCTTAGCGGAAGGTGTGACGCAATATTCCAATCCTCTCCCTCATGTATTGATCTTGACGGCAATTGTCGTAGGTGTAGCCACAACAGCCGTGGGTTTGTCATTAGTCCTTAGAATAAAAAGCGCTTACGGAACGATCGAAGAAAATGAGTTCCAGAACAAGGAAGATGTTATCTAATGTTTGAACAACACTTAGCGGTTCTGCCTGTATTATTGCCGTTAATCGCTGCGCCACTGGTTGTATTAATAAATAACCCGCGAGCGGCCTGGTTACTTTCTACTCTTTTCGCCGGTGCATGCGTTTATATCTCTTTCGGTCTAGTGTCCGCGACAATGGATGGCGGCGCGCTTCGATACGCACTCGGCGGTTGGGAGCCGCCTTGGGGTATTGAAATGCGTGTTGATTCGGCCAACGCATTTGTATTGCTAACGGTTAGTGTGATCGCCACACTTGTATTACTCTTCGCAAAAGAGAGCATTGCTAGTGAAGTTGCTCACAAGCAATTACCTCTGTTTTACAGCGCTTATTTGTTGTGCCTTGCTGGACTCTCAGGAATCCTAATTACTGGCGATGCATTTAACTTATTCGTCTTTTTAGAAATTTCTTCTCTTGCTACCTACACCCTAGTTAGTTTGGCCGCCGAAAGGCGTTGCTTAACGGCTGCATTCCGCTATTTAGTCATGGGCACAATCGGTGCAACCTTTATATTGATCGGTGTCGGAATGCTCTATATGAAGACCGGCACACTCAATATGCTTGACCTTGCCGAGAGGATTCAGGCGGTTGAAAGTCATCGAACAATCAATACGGGCCTTGCGTTCATCATGGTTGGCGTGAGTATTAAGCTCGCACTATTTCCTCTGCATATGTGGCTTCCTGCTGCGTATTCGTTTGCACCGTCAGCTGTAACGGCATTCTTGGCAGGCACGGCTACTAAAGTCGCGATTTATGTCATGTTGCGATTTGTCTTTACTATTTTTGGAGCGGGTTACGTATTTGAACAAATGAACATGGAGTTCATTGTTTTGGTTCTTGCGTTAGCCGGTATTTTTCAATGTTCTTTCGTCGCGACCACACAAAGCAATATAAAAACATTGCTAGCATATAGTAGTGTTGCGCAAGTGGGCTACATTATTCTCGGCGTCTCGTTGGTTTCTCTGACAGGCTTGACCGCTTCCCTTCTTCATATCTTTAACCATGCATTAATGAAAGCAGCCTTGTTTATGGCGGTGGGTGCTGTCTTTTATCGTATGGGCTCTGTGCAGATCACAGCGTTCCAAGGTTTAGGTCGTCGCATGCCCTGGACTATGAGTGCATTTACGATCGCAGGCTTAAGTATTATTGGTGTACCTCTAACAGTAGGCTTCATTAGCAAGTGGTACTTAGTGACTGCTGCGCTTGAACAAGGCAATTGGCTTGTTGCATTCTTAGTGCTCGTTGCCTCTTTATTTGCAGTGGTATACATAGGTAAGGTAATCGAGGCGGCTTATTTTAAGGAGCCTAGTGAAGACGCTGACGCTACGAAGATCAAGGAAGTGCCTGTGAGCATGCTTATTCCGATGTGGCTACTTGTCTTGGCTAATATTTATTTTGGTATCGACACCTCTTTGACAGTCTCTGCTGCGACAGCTGGTGCTGAAGCTCTGTTGAACGGCAGTTCATTAGTTGGAGGTGTTCAATGAACCTTTGGGCAGGCATTAGCCAAGATCAACTAATCAATCTCGCGATATTCATACCATTCTTTGGCGCATTTTTAGTTGGGTTGATAGGCAAATATCCAAACCTGAGGGAGGCAGCGAGTATTGCGACCTCGATTATCCTGTTTACCGTAGTGCTGGCGATCACCGATAACACATTCAACGGCACACTGATGAATATGCATTGGTTCGACCTATTCCCGGGTCTGAGCGTTTCATTTTTAGTTGAGCCACTAGGCGTTCTATTTGCCCTAGTTGCCAGCTTTCTTTGGATCGTGACTACGATCTATGCCATTGGGTATATGCGCGGCAATAATGAAAAAAATCAGACGCGCTTTTTTATATGTTTCGCCCTGGCAATCAGCTCGGTGATGGCCATTTGTTTTTCAGATAATTTGCTTACTCTATTCATCTTCTACGAGGTTCTAACACTCTCAACCTACCCTCTAGTTACCCATGCTGGAACTAAAGAAGCGAAAGAAGGCGGACGGATTTATCTTGGTATTTTACTTTCGACTTCCGTTGGTTTTTTATTGTTCGCAATACTTGGCACATATGCCATCACCGGCACGTTAGACTTTAAGCCTGGCGGCGTATTCGACGAGTCTTCTCCAGATTTAATGGTTGGCTTGTTACTTGTATTATTTTGTTTCGGGATCGGAAAGGCCGCTCTCATGCCTTTTCATCGTTGGCTTCCATCAGCGATGGTTGCGCCAACTCCTGTCAGTGCCTTACTGCATGCCGTCGCCGTTGTTAAAGCGGGTGTTTTCAGCATTTTGAAAGTTGCGGTATACATTTTCGGTCTTGATACGCTTTCTGACCTTGCTACAACCGACTTAATGCTTTATGTCGCCTCCGCCACGATGGTGATTGCATCGATAATCGCGATGACCAAAGACAATCTCAAAGCGAGGCTTGCTTACTCAACAATAGCTCAACTGAGTTACATCGTACTGGGTGCAATGCTTGCTACTGCCATGGGTGTTATCGGAAGCGCAATGCATATCGCTGCTCATGCCTTCGGTAAAATTACCCTGTTTTTCGTGGCCGGTGCGATATACACAACAGCGCACAAGAAGTTAGTGAGTGAGCTTGATGGAATTGGCAAACACATGCCTTTGACAATGGCTGCCTTTACGATCGGTGCGATATCGATGATCGGGTTGCCGCCAGCTGCTGGGTTTATTTCCAAATGGTATCTACTACTTGGTTCGCTAGAAACAAGTCAGTGGGTCGCTGTTATTGCCCTGATTCTCAGCACCTTATTAAACGCAGCGTATTTTATTCCAATCGTTTATGCGGCTTACTTCAAATCTGAGCCTAACGACCAGAAACATCAGAGTCATGGAGAAGCGCCACTAATGATTCTGATTCCTTTGTTAATTACAGCGGGCATGACTCTGTTTATGTTCTTTAACCCTGAATTACCACTTGCGCTTGCGAAACAAATGCTGGAGCTGTCTCTATGAATGAACCTGAAAAACATTGGTTAATGAGACCGGCATCGATCAGTTTGCTCTGGAAGGTATTTATCGCCATTTTGGTTCTGACCGTCTTATCTGAATTATTGATTCATAAGCATGAACACTTTGGTATTGATGGCACCTTTGGTTTTTCAGCATGGTATGGATTTGTTACATGTGCCGCTATGGTGGTCGGCGCAAAAGTGCTTGGCTACGTCTTGAAGCGTGGAGAGGATTATTATGATGATTGAATTTCCACCAGGCTGGATAATTATCATTGGGGCGCTATTGATCCCTATTACTCAGGGTTTGTTGAGACAAGCTGTACTTGTGGCTTTGCCTGTACTTGCATTGACACTTATCTGGACCTTGCCCGATAACGCGCTTTGGCAAACAAGTTTTCTTGAATACACGCTATCACCGCTTGATTTTTCAACCGTAGGCAAGTTGTTTGCGACTATCTTTTCTTTGATGGTCTTGGTTGGTGGCATCTATGCGATGCGTACCGCTTCCACCTTGGAGTTATCTGCAGCGTTTTTATACGCCGGTAGCGCAATCGGGGTGACTTCTTCTGGCGACTTGATCAGCGTATTTATTTATTGGGAGTTAATGGCAATTGGCTCTACCGCAGTGATCTGGGCTGGCGCAACAAACTCCGCATACAAAGCCAGTATGCGTTATTTGTTTATGCATTTATTTGGCGGCGTCATATTGATGGCAGGTATTCTGTGGCATATCCATGAAACAGGATCTACCGAATTTACCGCGCTTGAGTTAGCTGGACCTGCTCAATGGCTGATATTAATCGGTTTCTTGGTCAACGCCGGCGCGCCACCTTTCTCGGCGTGGATTGCAGATGCATATCCTGAAGCAAGCCCGAGTGGCTCGGTCTTTCTCTCTGCCTTCACAACCAAAACAGCGGTATTTACGCTGCTTATTGCGTTCCCTGGTACAAGTGTATTGATTCCAATCGGATGCTTTATGATTTTCTACGGCATCATTTATGCTCTGCTTGAAAATGATGCAAGACGAATTCTGTCATACAGTATCGTTAATCAGGTTGGTTTCATGATCACGGGTATCGGTATCGGTACTGAAATGGCGTTGAACGGAGCAGCAGCTCATGCCTTTGCTCATATCGTATACAAAGCCTTACTTCTCATGACGGCTGGCGCGGTGTTATACCGTACAGGCAAGCGTCGCTGTAGCGATTTGGGCGGGCTGTTCCATAGCATGCCGATTACGACACTGTATGGGATTATCGGTGCGTTAGCGATCTCGTCTTTCCCATTTACCTCGGGATTTGTCTCCAAATCAATGATCTCGTCCTCTGCAGCCTATGAGCACATCACATGGGTGTGGTTCTTACTCGCTGCGGCTTCTGCAGGTGTATTTTTACATGCCGGCGTCAAGTATCCTTGGTTTGTATTCTTCCAGAAAGATTCCGGTTTACGACCAGATGAGTCACCGAAGAACATGCAGTTTGCGATGTTTATCTTTGCATTTTTATGTATCGCCTTAGGCGTATTCCCGCAGCCTTTATATGACCTTCTTCCTTATCCTGTGGATTACGAGCCTTACACGGCAGATCATTTAGTAACTCAGTTTCAGTTACTACTATTTGCTGGGCTAGCTTTCTTTCTCTTGCTACCCATGATGAAGCGTACCGAGACCATTAGCCTTGATTTTGACTGGTTCTATCGAAAACTCGGTACAAAACTTGTCACAGGTGTTGGTAGAAAAGTATATGCCGTGTATGCCAAGCAAGAGCAGGCGTTCGTAAATACGCTTAAGTCACTTGTGACTCATGTTTATGACACAGACAAAAATAAACCTAAGGGTTCAGTGGCGCGCATGTGGCCAATTGAAACGATGGTATTTTGGGTAGCTATTCTTCTTTGTGGCTATTTGATCGTTTATTACATATAAGCGTTTAGCAGGTTGAAGTTCTCTAAGTTTCAACTTGCTCCATTCGCTATTTTCGTCCGTTTTTCGTAGTTCGATTAGTTCTATTTTGCTATTCTTCGCGACTAGATAAAGCTCGCTTCAACCAGAATACAAAAACCAATTTCCTATATGACAGTTAAAGATAAATCTCCTTCTAGTAAGGCTGCCCATACCCCTATGATGCAGCAGTACTTTCAAATCAAAGAACAACATGCTCACGAACTTGTTTTTTACCGAATGGGTGATTTTTACGAGCTGTTTTATGACGATGCCAAAACCGCAGCGCATTTACTTGATATTACCTTAACGGCGAGGGGCAAGTCTGGCGGAGAGCCAATTCCTATGGCCGGAGTTCCGTACCACGCTGCAGAGGGCTATATAGCGAAGCTAGTTAAGTGTGGTCTTTCAATTGCTGTTGCGGAGCAAATCGGCGATCCTGCAACAAGCAAAGGACCAGTTGAACGTAAAGTTGTGCGCGTGGTAACGCCAGGTACCCTTACCGATGAGGCGTTTCTTGATGAGCGCTCAGAAAATCTTTTAGGTGCGATCAGCCAAGTTCAGCAAGATATATTTGGTATCGCATGGCTAGAGCTATCATCTGGACGTTTTCACATCACGGAAGTTAAGGGGCTAAGTAATTTAGTTGCTGAAGTACATCGCCTTAAACCTGCCGAGCTTCTTATTAGTGATGAGTTTCCTTTCGAGGATGCTCTTAACATCAAAACGTCTTTAAGACGACAAGGACCATGGAATTTCGAGCTTGATTCCTGTGAACGGATACTAACCAAACATTTCAAGACCAAAGATTTAGGCGGTTTCGGGTGTGATGATTTAACCGCCGCTGTTGGAGCAGCCGGAGCGCTTCTCCAATACGTAAAAGATACCCAGCGTGATGAGTTGGCGCATATCAAAACAATGAGTCGTGAATCTTTCTCAGAAAGTATCGTGATTGATGCGGCTAGTCGTAAGAATCTAGAGATAGATGCTACAACTCAAGGCGAATCGACAAGTACGCTGTCTTGGGTATTAGATCATTGCAGTACTGCGATGGGTAGCCGTCTTCTGCGCCGTTGGTTGAACCAGCCTACACAACAGAAAATAGTAGCCGAAAATCGTCATGATGCAGTTGGAGAGCTTCTTAATAACTATCACTTCGATCTTGTTATTGATCAGTTAAAGCATGTCAGCGATATTGAACGAATTCTGGCTCGGGTAGCACTTGGTTCCGCACGACCAAGGGACCTTACCCGCCTTAAAGATACGCTTCTTGTTTTACCCGCATTGCAGGTCGCTATTAAGAACCTAAACACCAATTTACTTGATGACTTGAAATCTCGAATCTCAGAGCATCCGTCACTTGCTCAATTGCTCGATAGCGCCGTAATTGATAATCCTCCGGTTGTCATTCGTGATGGTGGGGTTATTAAAGAAGGTTTTGATTCTGAGCTAGATGAACTTCGAAACATGAGTGAAAATGCGGGTCAGTTTCTCATCGATCTAGAGGAACGCGAACGCGAAGAAACTGGCATATCAACACTTAAAGTCGGCTATAACCGTGTACATGGGTACTTTATAGAAATTTCAAAAGCCCAGAGTGAACAGGCGCCAGTACATTACGTTCGCAGACAAACACTTAAGAATGCAGAGCGCTTTATCACACCTGAATTGAAAGAGTTCGAAGACAAAGCCTTGAGCGCTAAGAGTCGCGCCCTAAGTCGTGAAAAAGCTCTTTATGAAGATCTGGTCTCTCAGCTCAATGATCATATCCATGAACTCCAATTGTGTGCCGGTGGGCTCGCGGAATTAGATGTACTGACAAATTTTGCTGAGCGCGCGAGTAACTTAAATTATTGTCGCCCTACTCTTGTTGATGAAAAGCATTTAGACATAGTTGCTGGACGTCACCCTGTTATCGAGCAACTCATTGATGAGTCTTTCGTGCCAAATGATGTTGTTATGAATAATAAGAGAGAGATGCTCGTGATAACTGGGCCTAATATGGGTGGTAAATCTACCTACATGCGCCAAGTAGCGATCATCGCTCTAATGGCTTATTCAGGCGCTTATGTACCAGCTAACTCGGCAACTTTTGGCCCTATCGATCAAATATTTACACGCATGGGAAGTGCCGATGACACCGCAGGTGGCCGTTCTACTTTCATGGTGGAGATGACGGAAACTGCGAACATCCTTAATAACGCGACTAGCAATAGTCTGGTTCTAATGGATGAGGTTGGTCGTGGAACGAGTACATTTGATGGATTGTCGCTAGCATGGTCTGCCGCAGAGTATCTCTCAAACAATACAAAAGCGTTTACTCTTTTTGCCACACACTATTTTGAAATGACGCAGCTAGCTGATCGCTTGAGTAACGTTACCAACGTTCATCTGAAAGCTACAGAGCATGACGATAAGATTATTTTCTTGCACAGCGTATTAGATGGCGCTGCGAATAAAAGCTACGGGTTACAAGTCGCGCAATTGGCAGGTGTACCAAGCTCTGTCGTCGCTAACGCGAAAGCCAAGTTGTCGGAACTTGAGTCCGATAAATCGTTAGAGTTCGCTCAGTCAGTTGATTCAGGCAAAGTTGGGGCATCTGCAAGCCGCAATAAAAACACTAAAGACGACGATTTTTTTCAAGCAGAACTGTTTGGTTCGCCCAAATCTAAAGTTGAAGAACTACTGGAAGGAATTGATGTTGATAGCTTAAGCCCTCGTGAAGCGCTTAATGCCTTGTATCAACTAAAGGATGAACTAATCTAATTCAAATTGGCATAAGCAAATTCGTTTTTGCTCTTGATCGATTATAAGGCTATCGCTAGAATTGCAAACCGCTCGAAAGCCGCGGGATTAATGGCTTTGAGAACAATTATCATTTAAATAAAGGTTAGTATTACCATGACATTTGTTGTTACCGACAACTGCGTTAAGTGCAAATACACTGACTGCGTCGAAGTATGCCCAGTAGATTGTTTTTATGAAGGTCCAAACTTTTTGGTAATCGACCCCGATGAATGTATCGACTGTGCACTATGTGAGCCGGAATGCCCTGCTAACGCGATTTTCTCGGAAGATGAGCTACCAGCAGATCAGGTTCAATATATTGAGTTGAATGCAGAGCTTTGCCAGACTTGGCCAAATATTACGGAACAAAAAGACCCTCTTCCTGATGCTAAAGAATGGGATGGCGTTCCAGACAAACTACAGTACCTAGAAAAGTAGTTAATCCCTATCTCTAGAAAGCCGCTTAAATTAGCGGCTTTTTTATGTCACTTCCTTGCTTCCACTTTATTCCTTTTAGAATTTAGATCACTTTTTATCCGCGTTTAATCCGAACATTTGGTTCGAATGTAACGATCATTACAGTGCTACCGAACAAAAATATCTGACTATCATTTAGCCTGTTCGGTTTTCGTTATAAGGAGCGCTAAATAACTCTAAAAAGATTGCCCTACGGATATCGTTGTTAATTTCGTGAGGAGAAGCAGATGTTGCTAGATAGAGTTGGTTTTACCGTTAAAGTTTTACTCGCCTCGATGTTTTTGCTTTTAACTTTGATCGTGATTGCTGAATCAAGCCATTTATCTAAAAGCAAGTTAGACACCCAAATGAGCGTAGTGACAGAAGACCTAGCTCCTGATTCTGGAATCGTCGCAGATATCACTGCAAATATGCTGAACAAACAATTGATCGTGAGTGATTATCTAAAAACCGGTTTAGAGCAAAACATTAGTGACTTCAATCAATTGTCTGAGCAAACGATTCTTATTCTGAACCAAGCAAACGAACGAATCGAAGACCCAAACCGCGTTGCAATTCTCGAAAATATAAATGCTTTGTCACGCAATTATGATCAAGCGTTTATCGGAAGCGTAGTGTCCAATATGAGGGAGCGCAACCGTTTAGTGAATGAAGGAATGAACGTTGCTGGTTCTCAGATTAGAAAAGAGCTCACATATATTCGCGAATCGGCATATAAAGATAATGATATCGTTGCTGCATACTATGCAGGCGTCGTTCAAGAAAACCTTCTACTTGCTCGTCTTTATGCGTTTCGATTTTTAGATGACAATCAAGAAAGCTCCGCTGATCGAGTTCTTAACGAACTAAGTGCAGCGTCGCGAGAACTAAATACCCTTATGCCCGAACTTCAGAACGCAAATCGTAGAGCTGCTGCTGAACGTGTAAGGGAAGGAATACGCAATCACGAAAACGCGTTTAAAGCTGTTTCATCATCGATCTATGATCGAAACACAGTTGTAGAAGCGCAGCTGGTTCCGTTTGGTGCGCAGATCTTTGATGCATCGGTCAACTTACAATCGAGTGTGTTTGACTCGCTTTTAAATGAAGGAGCGATGGCTTCGGCATCGATCAAAGATACTCAACTTACGAATCAGATAATCGTCATCGCAAGTATCGTTCTTGGGCTAACCGTATCCTTATGGATAGCGAAGACGGTCGTGGGTAAAGTCCGAAGAATGAACGCGCTTGTCGACGATTTAGCTAAAGGTGAAGGCGACCTCACCGCTCGCCTTCCCGAAGATTCTCGCGATGAGATAGGAGCGATGTCGAAAAGCATGAATGAGTTTATTCGGGGCTTGCAAGATACGATTATTGCCATTGGGCAGCAAACCGTTTCAGTGTCTGAAAATTCTGGAATGCTTGCCGAACATTCAGCGTTAATGAAACAAAAAATCCAAGGCCAAGCGCGTGAAACGGAACAAATAGCCACCGCTATGGTAGAAATGACGACTACCTCGGAAGAGGTATCTCGAAATGCTGAGGAAACCACTAATGCGGTAAATTCTGCAGAATCCGAAGTTGCACGTGGAGTGGATACGATCAGAAGTAATGTAAGTACGATTGAACAGGTCGCTAACGAGATCGAAACAACGTCTGCATCTATGGAGCAACTTCATCAAGAGAGCAATAACATCAACAACATTCTTCAAGTTATTTTGGATATTGCAGAACAAACTAACCTGCTAGCGCTTAACGCTGCGAACGAAGCGGCACGCGCTGGCGAGCAAGGCCGAGGGTTCGCTGTCGTCGCAGATGAGGTCCGAACACTTGCTAAACGAACACAGGATTCAACGTCTGAAATTGGGAGTGTCTTAAGCACCTTGCAAGACTCATCAAAAGCGTCGCTCGATGCGATGCTAGCGTGTCGAGAGCTCGCACAACAGACGGTTACTCAATCAAACGACACGAAAACTTCTCTTGATACAATCGAGCAAGCGATAGATCAGATCCTTAATATGGCTGGACAAACCGCAACGGCGTCGAGCGAACAACTTTCAGTTTCTGAAGAGATTAGTCGCAATGTGACAACAACTCAGGCATTGTCGGAAGAAACGGCAAACGGAAGTCTACTCATTGCAGAGTCTGGCCAAAACCTAATCGTTGCGGTGGATGCTCTTAAAAATGAAATCGAGTGTTTCAAGGTGGCCTAAATTAATTGTCGCTTGGCAAAAGCGCTGTCTTACAAATCCTGCAGACGTACTTTGCGTTCTCGCGCCTTACTCGATTGTGCCTGATAGACGTCAATTCATGAGACTTGTTTGGACAAGCGCAGTGGTAACGGTATCGTTTTATGGTTCTCGCTGGTTTAACTTCATATTGATGAGTCACTTCAGGGGCCTTTTTAAGAACGTCTATCATCACCGATTGCCATTCGCGCCCATGAGGCCTAACGCGACGTTCGACAACTTCGTGCACGATGAAATGCGCTACTTCGTGGCCTACCGTCTCATCTATGAATTGTTGACCATAAAGCGAAAGGAGTTCCTGGTTAAATCGTATCTCTTTTATAAGGCTCTGTTTACGACTCAGCGCTCGTGATTGCGCCTTTCTGATTCTAAATTGCCCTGCAGCCTTCCCTCTCAAGTCAAACTTGACTGCATCTAAACAAAACTGTCGCCCAAAGTAGTCTTGGGCTAAAACTAAGCAGCGCTCTAATTCGTCTATGGTCTGTTGCTGAAGCTCTGATAAATTGTGTTCTGGTACTGCGGAATTCATACAGAATAGAAATGATGGAAACGTCGAATTGCGTTAGTATGCCCCACTATTTTAATTAGAAGAAAT
>NZ_LWGF01000911.1:0-1436 GCF_001635355.1 Oleiphilus sp. HI0125 | reverse complement strand
GCACGCACTCCAGTAATCTTCTAATTCAGAACTGCGTTTGTGATTCTCAAATATCTCAATTTTAGAACGATGGCCATGTACGATGCGTTGGCAATTGCCTAAGTGTTTCTTTAATCCGTGGCTGTAATGATAATACGCACCTTCGATTTGCTCTTCATAAAGCTTAAGCGTAACGCCAGTCACATTGCTTGGCAGTACATCTAGGATCTTATCTTCAAGGTATTTAGAGATGCTTTTCGTGTTGACTGTTTTGGCGTCAAGCAACACGACAGAGTCTTTCGGCGACTCATGTTCAAAGTGACCGAGCTGAGAATCCCAATTTAGACGGACTTTATGCTGAGATTGCTCGATCGACAGGTTTTTCAACTGTGTTGAGATAACAAAACGATGATCAACTTCGGTATCTATGAGTTGTTTAATTTGCTTTTTAACGTCACCAAAATCAAACACCATACCTTGATCATCAAGCTCGCCCTGCAATTCAATATCAACAATCCAGCTTTCTCCCATAATGCCGCGTTGAGCGTCGAAATATGAGAAGTCGATGACTGTTAAATTTTGAACAAAAAGGCGGTTCATGGCGAATCCTGTTTGGTAACCAAATGGTCAATGAATAGCGCTGCGGAGTCTACCAAAGTGTAGGTTTAAAACCACTTATTTCCCAATCAAACTTACACTTTTAATGCAGCGCGCTGGAGGATACTCGCTTGAGCGTAGTTTTGGATGACCTGTTTGGCTAGATCATTAATCAAATTGTCTTCAATCGTGACTGAAAGGCGTTTATTTAAAACTGTTAAACTGGTTTGTTCTTCTTCTGTCAGATCTGCTGGAGGAGCGTAATTATTATGGACTAACTTGTCGCATAATGAATTAATTGGAAACACGCGATAACCGCAATGCATTTCGCGATCAATCTTTGAAGCAAACTGATCATAGATGTCTTGCACATGGGCGTTTGTTCCATCAAGCGACACCGGAGCTCCAAAGTGAACATGTATCTGCCCCTTACTTCCAATAATTCCTGTGAGTGTTTCGAACTTGTCGCTAGCGAGTTTCTCTTCAACAGTGCTTTTAGACTGTGAGATGATGCGCTTAGCTTTAATCTGATCGCAAGGGTCCCATTCGTATGAGAGCGTGATGGGGACAATTTTTAGTGCGTTAAGATATTCGAGTTGTTCCGTTTTTGGCTTGCTTAAACTCATCATCTTGATGAGTGCAGGGTTAGTCGTATCAATATTATTAATCGCACGTCCTTCTCTTTGTGCGAGCCATACACTCTCATTAAAGGTATGGATAATCTCAGAGATATACGACGATTGCAGTTTGAGTGATCGAAGCAGTGCTTTTGGTGATGTGACCGATCTATTCACGCGAAAACATTTATTGAGTAATGCCATGCGCGTTGCGGTTTTACTAAGCAAGAGGTTATCGCCAAT
>NZ_LWGF01000910.1:0-955 GCF_001635355.1 Oleiphilus sp. HI0125 | reverse complement strand
TTCAAGCGATACTCCCATTGACCTGATGGTGCGATAGTTAGAGTACCGTATTGACCTTGGTAACTTTGCGAAGCGAAAGAGCCTGGGCCGCCAGCAATTGAAAGTTGGCCGCTTGCAGAAACTTGGTTGTCTTCGCTTACTGAACCATCAAAAACTCCAGTAATTGAAATAGGCAGATCTTGGTGTACAGAAGAATTTGCTAGTAATTGATTGTGTTGCGTGTTGATTGTGTTGCTTAGGGCATCGTCTTGTTCGGAGCCGAATGAAGCGAGACTTCTTGATGAGAAGACAGATGTGTCTGTAGCGTTGTCGATCTCTAAGTTGGTTCTTTCGACAACTGCCGGTGTATCGTGGTGATGCCCATCTGATTGAGCTTGCGCGTTTTTCGTGTCTTCTTTGTTTTCTATATCTACTTTCTGAGATGATTCTTTGGCGTCTGCACGAATACTCGTGCTAATGCTGCTGTCTGAGGAATTGATTGAAGGATCAAATTGATCTGGTGATTGATCAGGTAGCGTGTTGGAAAAATGGCTGACTAGTTGCGGCTCTTTGACGATAAAGCTCAGGGTATCGCCAGCAGGGGAACGAAGCACTACCTGATTTCCGTCAGGGCTGTTTAGAAGAGTGTCTTCTGAAACTTTGTCTCCGATTCTTAGTTGGACGTGCTGTCCGAACTTGTCGACATAAAAAATGGGGCCAGAGATAGATACAACGGTAAACACGTAGATATTTCCTCCGTAACCGGCGGCCACACGAACCGCCTAGCTAAGTTTCAATTATGAAAACATCTAATAACTATAGTCTAAAGTTCGGCTTTTTTGTGTAAATAATAAACAAAATACGGGAGGTATGGTTTTTGAATTCTGTGGTTTATTCTAGGGTTTTTCGTCATCATCACCGCTTTGATCATAAGACTTCCACGCATCTTTGAGATCTTCTTGAAAAGCCTCTTCAT
>NZ_LWGF01000909.1:0-969 GCF_001635355.1 Oleiphilus sp. HI0125 | reverse complement strand
TCGACGGCAAGTATCGACGAGCAATACACTCTTCTTACAAACTGGCTCAACCAAAACCCTCGCCACCCAGCTACTGACAACCTCCCTTTTGAACTTGAAGCACTAATTAAGCTTCCTGAAACGGCGCCCAATAAAATTATTCTGGCGCTGCCATTTAGCGGGCAATTTGAAAATATTGGCATTGCTATTACCGACGGGTTCTTGGCTGCGAACTTTAATGCACAAAAACCAATCAGCGTCGAGGCATTTGATACGAACCGCCAAACAATCCCTGCGTTATATAACCAAGCAATCGATAACAGTCCGAACACACTTATTATTGGTCCGGTTGTAAAATCAAACATTCAACAACTTAATGATTTGACGGAATTGCCTATTACGACCTTGGCGTTAAATTCCTCAGACGGAACACTCATCAATGACGAGTTATATTTCTTCGGACTTGCTCCAGAACACGAATTAGCTCAAATCGCTAACCGATTAATAGAGCAAGGCTTGAACCGCGTTGCGATCATTGGCGAAACCACAAGCCGTGGGTCACGTTTAACAAGTACTTTCTACGAACTATTTGAGAAGCAAGGTGGAAACGTCGTTGCACAAGCTGCCTATGGCAAGGAAACCTCTCTCTCTGACGCAGTTGCAGCGCTTCTATCTACCGACACAAGCAAGAAGCGTAGCAACGCAATAGCGCGGCTTACCGGCTTAAAACTTGAGACCCGCCCCGAACGACGTCGTGATATTGATGCAATTGTGTTACTCGGAAACAATCAGAACGCCAAACGCATCAATCCGCTCTTTGCATTCAACTTCGCTGATGACGTTCCGGTATTCGCCACATCAAGTATCCACGAACCGAACAGTACAGACACGAACAATGACCTATCTGGAGTCCAATTTATAGATATCCCGTGGGCTTTTAATAAAACAGATCGAATTAAGCTACAAATCGATGCCTCGCGAAAGAATATC
>NZ_LWGF01000908.1:0-763 GCF_001635355.1 Oleiphilus sp. HI0125 | reverse complement strand
ACTGGCTCAAATGCTTGAATACCAAGACGGTGAAGCGTTGGCGCACGGTTTAGCATTACAGGGTGCTCGCGAATCACTTCAGCAAGAATATCCCATACTTCTGCCGTTTCACGCTCAACCATTTTCTTAGCAGCTTTGATCGTTGTAGCAAGGCCACGACTTTCTAACTTCGAGAAGATGAATGGTTTGAATAGCTCAAGTGCCATCTTCTTAGGAAGACCACACTGATGAAGTCGCAGGCTAGGACCAACAACGATTACCGAACGACCAGAATAATCTACACGCTTACCAAGAAGGTTTTGACGGAAACGACCTTGCTTACCTTTGATCATGTCAGCAAGAGATTTCAATGGGCGCTTGTTTGAACCCGTAATCGCGCGACCACGACGACCATTATCAAGCAGTGCATCAACAGATTCTTGAAGCATACGCTTCTCGTTACGAACAATGATATCTGGAGCACTTAACTCAAGTAGACGCTTCAAACGGTTGTTACGGTTGATAACTCGACGATACAAGTCGTTCAAATCAGATGTTGCAAAGCGGCCACCGTCAAGTGGTACTAATGGACGCAAATCTGGTGGAAGAACTGGCAATACATCTAACACCATCCACTCGGGCTTGTTGCCTGAACCGTAGAAAGATTCGATAAGCTTAAGACGCTTAGATAGTTTTTTGATCTTAGTTTCTGAATTAGTCGCTGGAATCTCTTCACGCAAACGATCAATTTCAGACTCAAGATTAATATCTTTAAGAAGAGCTT
>NZ_LWGF01000907.1:0-849 GCF_001635355.1 Oleiphilus sp. HI0125 | reverse complement strand
ATTTATCCGCATCAAAAGGGCGGTTGATCGGACCCCAGCCAATAGCATCAGACGTGCTTGGCTCTTCAACAATATAACGGTCCATTGGAGAGCGACCAGTTCTCTTACCAGTTGTAACAACTAAAGAACCGTTAGCAGCTAAACTGCCTTCTTTACGCTCCAGTGCATGTTCAACTAGTAATGCTGAACTTAGATCAACAAAAGTGTTACTCACTTTGACCTCACCTAAAATAAAACTAACTGGCTTGGAAAAATCCAAACCCTTATAAAATTGGGGCGCTATTATGACAAATCGCCAATTAAAAAACGACAGTAAAATAGACGCCAAGCATTATGCGCTTTATGTGTTCAATGAATAACCAATTAGTGCGGCTTACCGACATTAAATAACTCATTGACACGCTCGCGATCAAATTCGTAATGCGCACCACAAAATTGACAATCGATTCCTATCACAGGCTCTTCATCAAGAATCGACAGCGCCTCATCTTTCCCTAAAGAATAAAGAGAATTTAAAGACCGCTCCTCGGAACATGTGCATTCAAAACGCACAGGCTCTGACTCATACACTTGCAGACTTTCTTCATGATAAAGACGATGCAAGATAGTCGCATTGTCATTCTGTTTGACCTCTTCAAAGCTCAATGTCTCAGCGAGCTGCCTAACACGATCCCAAGCATCTTGATCATCGATATATTTGTAATCAGGAAGCTTTTGAAGCATCAAGCCATAACAGTACTCGTCATCACTCGCAAACATGAAATGCGTATCTAGCTGCTCTGATAAATCAAAGTAATGCGCCAAACATTCAGCCAACGTCGATCGCTCTAAAGGCACAATCCCTTGATA
>NZ_LWGF01000906.1:0-827 GCF_001635355.1 Oleiphilus sp. HI0125 | reverse complement strand
AGAAATTACCGACACTCAACTGACCTTTGCTGAGAGTGAGCCTCTAAACGCCGAAATCAAAGTGTGGGCGGCAGGTATTAAAGCCCCAGGGTTCTTAACAGAACTAGATGGCCTCGAAACGAATCGATTGAATCAATTGAAGGTTGACACCACATTGGCAACGACTTTGGATGATTGCGTATTTGCGTTTGGCGATTGTGCGGAATGTTGGAATGAGGGTAATGAACGGTCTGTGCCTCCTCGTGCACAAGCGGCACACCAACAGGCGAGTACGCTGTACAAGACGCTTGTTGCTCGACTAGATGGCGGTGCTGCACATCAGTTTGTCTACAAAGATCATGGTTCGCTTGTTTCTTTGAGCGATTATACTGCCGTAGGAAGTCTCATGGGGAACTTGAGCAAAGGCAGCATGATGGTCGAAGGAAAGCTTGCGCGCTTATTTTATGTGTCTTTATATCGCATGCATCAGCTTGCCTTGCACGGCTTCTTTAAGACCGGTTTGATTTGGCTAAATGATCGTTTGATGCGAGTGATTCATTCTAGAATGAAGCTGCACTAAGCAAACATAACATTGCAAAGATGTCCCTTATGGGGCCTTTTTTGGTGTATCAATACAAGTAACAGTGCTCGCATATTGTTTGCAACGCATTGTTGTTTTTTCTTGCGGCTTGTCGGTTTAAGGTAGAGTGCCTACCACCACTTTTATCTCATAGGGCAAGTCAAATCGACATGCCTCTCCAATATAAGATTACTAGCTCTGTTACGACTAAGGTAATAATAATTACCTATTTCGAGCATGATAAGTTCCAAGGTCAGTATTATATTAA
>NZ_LWGF01000905.1:0-1526 GCF_001635355.1 Oleiphilus sp. HI0125 | reverse complement strand
CAGCACAAGCGACAAAATGGCGCGTTACAGCGCATTGGGCGAGCTTCGTAACCAAGCAGTTGCAGCGATTGCAACAGGTGAAGAAGGCGCAGCAAGCGAAGAAGACGTTAAGGCTTACTTCAGCAAGCTAGAGAAGCAAATCGTTCGTGGTCGTATCATTGCGAAAGAGCCGCGTATCGATGGTCGTAACAATGAAACAGTTCGTCCAATTTCTGTTGAAGTTGGCGTACTTCCAAATGCACACGGTTCTGCATTGTTTACTCGTGGTGAAACACAAGCAATCGTTGCGACTACGCTTGGTACTACGCGCGACGCACAAATTGTTGACACACTTGAAGGTGATACTAAAGAGCACTTCATGTTGCACTACAACTTCCCTCCTTACTCAGTAGGTGAGTGTGGTCGTATGGGCGCACCAGGTCGTCGTGAGATTGGTCACGGTCGTCTTGCTAAGCGTGGTGTTCAAGCGCTTATGCCAAACGAAGAGGAGTTCCCATATGCAGTACGTGTTGTTTCAGAAATCACTGAATCAAACGGTTCAAGTTCTATGGCTTCTGTTTGTGGTTCAAGCTTGGCATTGATGGATGCAGGTGTTCCACTTGCAGCACCAGTTGCTGGTATTGCAATGGGTCTTGTAAAAGAAGGCGACGGTTTCGCAGTTCTTACCGACATCCTTGGTGACGAAGACCACCTAGGCGACATGGACTTTAAAGTAGCGGGTACTGACGAAGGTATCACAGCGCTTCAAATGGATATCAAGATCGAAGGTATCAACGAAGAGATCATGACGATTGCGCTTAAACAAGCTCAAGATGCTCGTTTGTTCATCCTTGAAGAAATGAACAAAGTCATCGAGAACCCTCGTGAGTCTGTTTCTGATAAAGCACCTGCGATGCACAACATGTCTGTTCACCCAGACAAGATCCGTGACGTAATCGGTAAAGGTGGTGCGACTATCCGTTCAATCACAGAGCAAACTGGTGCATCTGTTGATATCGAAGACGACGGTTCAATCCGCGTTTACGCTGAAAACAACGAAGCAGCGCAAGCAGCAATCAATATGATCGTAGCGATTACTGCAGAAGCAGAAGTTGGCCAAACTTACGAAGGTAAGGTTGAGCGTATCGTAGACTTCGGTGCATTCGTTAATATCTTGCCAGGTAAAGACGGCTTGGTTCATATCTCTCAAATCTCTGAAGAGCGTATTGAGAATGTGACTGACGTACTTTCTGAAGGTCAGATGGTTAAAGTAAAAGTACTAGATGTTGATAACCGTGGTCGTATTAAATTGACTATGAAAGACATCGAAGCTGACGCGTAAGTCTAGCTTAAGTGTTGAAAAGGAGGCTTTGTGCCTCCTTTTTTTTGGCCATTCCTCATCGTTAATTTCGAGTTTTTCGTCCGTTAAGTTCGACTATTAGCGGTGTCTGAATCTGTATACGATTTGTTCAATGTTGGCATCTTTGTGAGAACAAAGTAAGCCGCAGTTTTTTTCAGAAAATTGGAAGACAAAGCGGAATCGTATA
>NZ_LWGF01000904.1:0-743 GCF_001635355.1 Oleiphilus sp. HI0125 | reverse complement strand
GCAGCAACAGGTATTGATATTATTGAATACTCACTACAAGACTTCTTAGATCGTACAATTGAAGAAGGTGAAGAAGCCGGTTTGAACACAACAACTCCTTGTGTTGAATCAGTACCCGCACTTGCTGATTGCTCAGCATTTGTTTTCTCTGATGGTTTCCACCCAAGCAGTACCGTTCACACGCAAGCTGGTCAAGAATTTCTTGAAGCTGTATTGAGCCAATAATCCGCTCTTGGATTGGGATCAGAGTGAAAAAACTCTGACCCCAATCTATATTCATATCCGTTTACCTTTGCCCTAACACCGATAGAGCTGCAACACGATAGGCTTCTGCGAGTGTTGGATAGTTAAAAATATTCTCTACAAAAATATCAACAGGGCTGTCGGATAGCATCGCCATCTGACCAATATGAACGAGTTCCGTAGCCCCTTCACCAACTATCTGAACACCCAAGATTTTCTTCCCTTGTGCATCGCAAATGATTTTCAACAAACCATCTTCTATACCACTGATCTGACCTCGAGAAATCTCTTCAAATTTGGCAACACCGACAATGACATCACCCTTGGCTCTAGCCTGTTGTTCAGTGAGCCCAACGCCTGAAATTTCAGGAATGGAGTAAATACCTGCTGGAATCAAATCTGCCATTTTACCAACGCTAATACCTAAGGCATTTCGACTTGCACGGCGCCCCTGCTCCATCGAAGCCGAAGCCAAAGATGGCGGGCCAATTACATCACCA
>NZ_LWGF01000903.1:0-837 GCF_001635355.1 Oleiphilus sp. HI0125 | reverse complement strand
ATCGCAACTTCAGTAACAAATCAATATCGTGATGCACGTGCAACAAATCCGAACATCAACGTTGTGTTGGCTGATGGTGGCGGTAACGACATCTTGATTCCTGCAACACTTCTTGACCCATACGGATGTCGTACTCAGTGGTACCGCTGGTGGCCATCAAATGCTTGCTACAACTTGTTGGAGGATACTGTTCTTCTTGGCATAGACCTAATGAATGAAATGGACGCTGATGGTGTTCAGGACATCGTTTGGTTGGGTTACTACAACCTTCCACGTGGCAATAGCAACCTTAACTCTATCTTGAATACAGGTGGCGATTGGTTGAACTACGCATGTGAAACAGCAACAACTGCAAGCTGCTCGTTCATCGATACGCGTGGCACTGTTCCAGCAAGCCAAGTTGAAGGTGATGACATTCACCCAACTCCAGCAGGTTCTATAAACCTTGCAGGCCAAATCTGGCCAGTATTCAGCACTAAGCTATAAGCATTAGTGCCAATCTACACGGTGCAACGTCGTGTAGATTCGTTTTAGAAAAGCACGCCTCGGCGTGCTTTTTTGTTTCATCTTTAAGTTAAACCTAAGATCGTTTTCCTAGCTTAATTCGTTATTAACCGTCTACGTTTCGTAGCCGCTTATTTTCCATCAATGTGTTTTTTATTACGAATTTACCTTACTAGTACTGGCCGACATTGTTCATGATTTGGCCTGTCATGTTCATATTTTGACCTCTAATTGTTAGGTCTTAATTTCTTAGTTTATTAGTATGTTGCGCGCCATATGCGAGTATGGCGACATAATAAAAAGCTTGGAGAGAACAATGATAAATCTAAAAAA
>NZ_LWGF01000902.1:0-1278 GCF_001635355.1 Oleiphilus sp. HI0125 | reverse complement strand
GAATACATTGTTCAACTTGATCATGAAAAGTCATCTCATATCATCATGCCCGCCATCCATAAGACAAAAGAGCAAATAGCCCAACTCTTCGCAGATAAGCTTAATGAGGATTTTGGTAAACCTCCAAAAGACGCCACTGTAGATGAACTTATTGGCGTTGGGAGAAAAGTACTCCGACAAAAATTCATGCAGGCCGACATGGGTATTAGCGGGGTTAATTTTGCGATAGCAGAGACCGGAACACTTTGCTTGGTAGCAAATGAAGGAAATGGTCGCATATCGACCGGCGCACCAGATATTCACGTTGCGTTAATGGGACTTGAAAAAGTTATTCCTTCATTCGCAGAACTGCCAACCTTGCTCAAATTACTGACTCGTTCAGCAACGGGTCAGATTATGACAACCTACCTCAACATGATCAGTTCACCACGCAAAGATCAAGAGCTAGACGGTCCGTCACAATTTCATCTCGTAATTATTGATAACAAGCGCAGCGCTATGTACCAAGATGATGTACTTCAGGAAACGCTCACCTGTATACGATGTGGCGCATGCATGAATCATTGTCCCGTATACACAAGAATCGGTGGCCACGCATATGGAAGCACTTATCCAGGTCCAATCGGACAAATCGTCACTCCACAAATAGAAGGAATAGAACACGCGGGAGATCTTCTTGATGCATGTTCTTTAAACGGAGCTTGCGGTGAAGCTTGCCCTGTTAGCATAGACTTACCTGTACTCATCAGAGAGCTCAGGAACAAGCAGACTTCTCTCAAACCTCCACATCGAGTGATATGGAATATATGGCGCCAATTTTATCGTTCGACGAAACGACACGCGCTACTCTCTAAATTCGTTAGTTTGTGTTCACGCTTACCAATGCCAACACCGAAAGCTTGGAGCAACACGCGCACCTTTCCCAAACCCGCCCCCGAGAGCTTCTCGACACTTATAAAAAAACAAAAAGAGAATGAGCGTGAATCAGAGTAAAGCAAATTTCTTAAATCGCTTACGCGTATCGCAACAAATGATCGAAAGTACTGAAAGCGAAACTGAAAAGAAATCAGCCATAAATAACGCTTCCGGTAAGGAAGTACTCACAAGATTGTTAGAAAATAACCGTGCTATTCTCATAGAGACTGATTACAAAGAGCTTGCTCAAAACATCAACACGCAGATAAAACAGTTACAGCCTGTCCAATACATTGTGAGCGAACATCCACGACTAAAAGAATTGCTTGGAAATGAGCTTACGGAATCAAATCAATGTAAATT
>NZ_LWGF01000901.1:0-61544 GCF_001635355.1 Oleiphilus sp. HI0125 | reverse complement strand
CGCTCAGGATTCAGTGCGCAATGAACAAGAGGTATTAGCGTGGGATTTCGATCTGCCAGAGTCTATTGAAGTTTCCCAAGCTGGTATCAGACTGAATGTATATCCTTGCTTGATCGATAAGAAAAAATACGTTCTTAAGACTAACGAGAATGATGAGCATAAAGCGCAAGAACAAAGTCGTTTGGGAATGGCGCGCCTTCTGTTTTACAAGTTAAGTGATCAAATCGCTTTGTTGCCCAAAGAGATCCCTAACTATAAACAAATGGGCTTGTATTACGCGCCAACCGGAAGAGCTGAGGCTTTGTACGATGACTTTGCTCTGTCTGCGATTGCACATCATTTTCGTTGCGATGAAATTCCAAGAAGTTCCGCCGAGTTTGAAGAACGCTGGCAGGCGGGTCGAGGAGACTTTGTCGTTGAGGCTAAAAAACATGCTCAGTTAGTGAATGAGATCCTCAAGGAATACCATGAATTGATGAAGCTATTAAAGGGAAAAATCAATTTTACGGTAGCCATGTCTGTCGCAGATTTAAAGTATCAAATACAGCACTTAGTATACGATGGATTCTTGTCGCAAACTGATTACAAGCAGCTAGAACATTATCCGCGTTACTTGAAGGCTTGCACATTGCGCTTCGAAAAGATGGGGCGTGAGCTAGCACTTGAGAGGAAAACAT
Organism: Oleiphilus sp. HI0125; assembly: GCF_001635355.1. Classification (NCBI taxonomy): domain Bacteria; kingdom Pseudomonadati; phylum Pseudomonadota; class Gammaproteobacteria; order Oceanospirillales; family Oleiphilaceae; genus Oleiphilus; species Oleiphilus sp. HI0125. The sequence goes on along the minus strand of NZ_LWGF01000901.1, from coordinate 60,867 downwards.
TGCCGTTGTTAAAAGACTGGTGGGAGCAATATCGAAGTCGCTTAGACGCACACAAAGCGCAAGGTATTTCTGACCCAGAGTTAACAAGATTTCGTTGGCTAATTGAAGAGCAGCGCGTATCATGGTTCGCCCAACAATTGGGCACGGCTGAGACCATCTCCGAAAAACGTATCAATAAACAATGGCAGTTGGTGCGACGAGTTTAGCTCGGCGCTGAGAGGTGATTGATTTAAGTTGTTTATTGGTGTCTTCAAGACTAATGTCTGATGATGCTTCTTAGTGGTGCGCGTCTCTGACGAGAATAGATAATTTATAGAAGGGGAAGTTAGTGTATAAAGCGGCGATAACCGGCACAGGTTTGTTTACTCCAATGCAGTCAATTAGTAATGATGAGTTGGTAGAAAGCTTTAATAGTTATGTTGCGGCATTTAATGCAGAAAACGCAGCTGCCATTGAAGACGGAAGCGTCGCACCCTTACAAGAATCTTCTTCTGCTTTCATAGAGAAAGCTAGCGGAATTAAAAGCCGTTATGTGATGAATAAAGAGGGTATTCTTGATCCAATGCGCATGGCGCCGAATATCCCCGAACGACCAAATTCTGAGCCGAGTGTTTTATGTGAAATGGCAACAGCCGCCGCAAAAGACGCGCTGGCTCAAGCCAATAAAACGGCAGCTGATGTTGATGCCGTACTTGTAGCTTGTTCCAACTTACAGCGAGCTTACCCAGCAATATCTATTGAAGTTCAACAGCAGCTTGGGATGGACGGCTTTGGCTTCGATATGAATGTTGCATGTTCGTCTGCCACATTTGCTCTTCAAACTGCGCTTGATTTGGTGAAAGCCGGAACAGCGCGGTCCGTACTTGTTCTGAATCCTGAAGTCTGTACAGCTCACCTAAATTTTAGAGATCGCGATAGTCACTTTATTTTTGGCGATGTTGCGACTGCTATTCTTGTTGAAAGACAAGATTTGATGTCTGTCGATACGTATTACGAAGTGGTCAGCGCAAAATTAAAAACAATTTTCTCGAATAATATTCGTAACAATTTCGGTTTTATGAATCGTTGCGCCCCAGAAGCGCAAGCCAACGCAGATAAGTTATTTGTTCAAGAGGGGAGAAAGGTATTTAAAGAGGTTTCTCCAATGGTTGCCAATATGATTGTTGAGCACCTCGCAGATAACGATTTCACTCCAGACCAGCTCAAGCGAATGTGGCTGCATCAAGCTAACTTAAATATGAACGTTTTGATTGCGAAGAAGGTCTTAGGTCGACCTGCAGAGGAAGGCGAAGCTCCTGTGATATTAGATGAATATGCTAATACGTCATCTGCAGGATCAATTATTGCCTTTCATAAGTACCGTGATGACTTGGCCGTTGGTGATACTGGTGTGATTTGCTCGTTTGGCGCAGGTTACTCAGTTGGCAGCGTTATTGTTAAGAAGTGTGCGAAGGCCTAAAACTAGAATACTAATAAGCTACAAGTTATGTACGGAACCACATTGATTAAAAAATGGATTTTTATCTCTCTCGCCTTAATAGCCTGCTCGGTTAGTTCTGTTCGAGCTGAAGAACTTTCAGAAACTGAAGTAGATCCCTACGAGGGTTTTAACCGAACCATGTTTGCGTTCAATCAAGAAATTGATCGCTATGTGTTAAAACCTGTTGCCCAAGGTTATAACTACGTGATGCCTAAGTTTATGAATATAGGCATCACGAATTTTTTTAATAATCTTGATGATGTAGAGACGTTTGCAAACAGTATTCTGCAAGGGAAGCTCCACAATGCAGTTGTGTCGCTTAATCGCGTAATTTGGAATACAACTTTCGGGTTGGCTGGTTTTATTGATGTCGCGACCTACTTCGGCTTGCAGAATCAAGAGGAAGATTTTGGGCAGACCTTAGCGTTTTATGGTTATGAAAATAGCAGCTATATCGTTTGGCCTTTTTTAGGTCCTTCCACCTTTAGAGATACCTTAGGGCGCGCAGCGGATACTTACTCTGATCCGCTTTATTACACAGATGAATTATCGAGTACGGAAAAGCTCGCATTAACAGGGCTCAAAGTTCTTGATATTCGAGCAGATCTCTTGAAGGTTGAACACTTAATGGCTGGATCTGATCCTTATGTCTTTGTTCGCAATGCCTATTTGCAAAATCGTAACTACCTCATACGTGATGGTGTTGTGGAAGATGCCTTTGCGAATGACGACTTAGATTTGGAGGACTTTTAAGCCTTTAAACAAATGCGCAACAGTTAAATATTCACTTCTCTTTTACATTCCTTCACATCAATACTCATCAACTCCACAGATGTCTTAATTGCTGTCCGCTATATTTTTTTAAAAGACGACAGAAAAAGGTTTCTCGTGGAAAACAAGCAAGCGTATATAAAAAAACTAAAAGGCTACTTAAATGAGTCAACAAGCTATGCGCAATGGAATGAGATCGCTTTAACCTTAGATCACACACTCGACAATCAGCAATGGAAGCTGGAACCCTATTCAGATATTTATAATTTTGATGTGCTTTCAGAGCGGATGCATGCCTTGCGTAACTTGCGTTTGCGTGAAGACTTAGAGGGTTTAGGTCGTGCTCTTCGTGAAGGGCTTCATCACGACTTGGGGAATATGGGAGACCCAAGGCTATATTCCGTTTGTTACGTCGGCACTAAACGTCTTATTGATGAGTATGTCGAAGAGGTATGCGTCGCGCTACAATTTCTTTGCCGACACCCTAAATCTTCGATGCTTCCAGCTCAGCAACTTGATTTTTTCAAAGCAATTCTCCTTAGTTATGGTCGACCGGCTTTGTTGATGAGTGGTGGCGCCTCGTTAGGAGCATTTCACTTAGGTGTGGTTAAAGCGCTTTGGGAACAAGATCTTTTACCTCAGGTTGTCGCAGGATCAAGTGCAGGGTCTATCATTGCTGCCTTATTAGGAACGCATACTGATGAAGAGCTGCCAGAGTTTTTCGACCCTGAGAATTTGAACCTTAAACCCTGGAAATGGGCGGGTATCTTAAATGGTCTTCGTGGTCGCGGGTTTATGGAGCAAAGTCAACTACGCGAGTCGATTCGTTACTATATCGGTGACTATACGATGCAAGAGGCCTTTGAGAGAACTGGCCGCAGTGTCAATATCACCGTGTCCCCTGTGAAGCATCAGCAAAAAGAGAGGCTTTTAAGCGGTTACACATCGCCTAACTTAATGATGTGGAGCGCGGCGCTGGCGTCTTGTGCTGTTCCTAGTATCTTTCCTCCTGTTCAGTTGCAGCAAAAGGATGAGATGGGAAATCATGCGGCCTATATGCCAAATATGCGTTGGGTGGATGGAAGTGTGGTTTCTGACTTGCCGATCGAAAGGTTGATGCATTTGCACGATGTTAACTTCAGCATCGTTAGTCAAACAAACCCGCATGTTGTGCCGTTTTTAAAAGAAGAGCATGCCGACAAGAATCGTTTACGCGATTTACCGGGTAAAATCTTGAAAGGAGAGCTTCGCTTCCATGGTCAAGCTGTGTCTGATTATCTTCGTAAGCACAACCAAAATGAAATTGTTAGACAAGGCTCAGGCCAAATCTATTCCATGCTTTCGCAACGTTATCAGGGTGATGTCACTTTATATCCCAAATATAAGTTGAGTCATTATGCGAAGGTTCTTTCAAATCCATCAAGCGACTTTATTTCAGAGCTAATGATGCAAGGTCAGCGCGCTACTTGGCCGCGTTTAGCTATGATTCGAACTCACGCAAAAATTAGTAAGATGCTCGAGCAGTGTATTACTGATCTGAAAAGCGAAGTCAGAACACATAAAGCGAAGTTAAGAGTTATTGCTTGAATCTTGGCTTTTAGTTACTCTTTGTTAATTAAATAACAATGTTTGTTCTTGGAAGCTATGTACCTCGATTATTTCGGCTTAAAAGAAGCGCCGTTTTCTATCGCTCCTGACCCCCGTTATTTGTTTATGAGTGAGCGCCATCGCGAAGCCTTGGCTCACTTGCTCTATGGCGTTCAAGGTCAAGGTGGGTTTATTGTTCTTACGGGTGAAGTGGGAACAGGTAAAACCACAATTTGCCGTTGTTTTTTGAATCAAGTTCCTAGCAACACTGATGTTGCTTTTATCGTTAATCCTAAACTTTCCGCACACGAGCTTCTCGCTTCTATTTGTGATGAGTATGGAATTGCGTATGAGAGAGATGCCTCGATTAAATCTCTCAACGATGCATTGAACGCATACTTATTGGATGCTCACGCAAAGCAGCGCCACACGGTACTGATTATCGATGAGGCTCAGAACTTAGCGTCTGATGTGTTGGAGCAGTTAAGGCTCTTGACGAATCTAGAAACGTCAGAGAAAAAGTTATTGCAGATCATCCTTCTTGGGCAGCCTGAGTTACGTGATATGTTGGCTCAAACTGAGCTTCGTCAGCTGGCTCAGAGAATCACAGCGCGTTACCACTTACAGTCTTTAAATCGCGTTGAACTTGGTGCTTACGTGTCTTGTCGCTTGGCTGTTGCTGGTAGGAAACCGCGCTTGTTTAGTGATAAAGCCTTGAACCGACTATACAAGCTCAGTGGTGGCGTTCCGCGTTTAATAAATTTGCTCTCTGATCGAGCGTTATTAGGCGCCTACGCAAGCAATTCAGATCAGGTTGAAGTTGAACATATCAAACGTGCTAACTACGAAATACTCGGAGAAAGTCGTTCTGCGTGGGAGCGTTTCGTCTTTCAATACGGGTATCGAGTAGTGGGTACCGCGTTGGGGATCACTTTGTTTGTTGGTCTCGGCGTATGGTCTAAGCCGTTTTTGGATAGCATCACGCCTTTTGTTGATTCGTCAGTAAATAGTGTCGTCGAAGTGACAAAATCTCCTGAGAAAACTATCTCGCATATAAATGATCAGAAGGATGAGGTTGATGTCGATCAATCTTCTGCGCTTCAAACTAATGCACTTGTTTTAAAGCCAGAAAACGGAGAGCAGGTTTATATCAATGACTTTGAAGAAGCTTTGTCTTCATCACCAGAGTCGTTAGTAGCATATGTAGAAGCTCCTAATCCAGATACGCGCCTGCTACAACAGGTAATGGAGAAGAGTGCCCCTGAATCAGCCGGAAGCATCCCTCTTGCTGCTGTTAGTGTTGATTTAGGTGGCCGAGAAAAAGGTAAGAAAGATAAGTTACAAGCATTTCAGTCGCTTTTTGAAAGTTGGAATTTAAACTACGTTGAAGAGCCTTTCCAATTAGCATGCGAGTTTGCCCAAGTGAACGGACTTGCGTGTCTTCATAAGCAAGGAAATTGGCGTAGTTTGATACGTATTGACCGTCCTGCCGTACTCACATTGTTTAATAATCAAGGCCAGAAAATTCATGTTGCCTTGTTAAAGATCGAAGGCGATTTTGCTCTGGTAGAGCATTCGGGTGAAAAGTTTAGAACCTCTCTAGATGATATTGATCGTTATTGGTTAGGCGAGTATTCAGTGATATGGCAACTCCCTCCTTATAAGTCTGGAATCGTCACACCGGGACAACTTAAAGAAGGTGCATGGTTGGAGAAAGGCTTAGCCGAAATTAACCCTGAGACCAAAGACTTAAGCTTGCAAGAGCAAGTGATTGAATTTCAGCGTTCTATGGGGCTTGTTCCTGATGGTATCGCCGGTAGTCTGACCTTAATTCAAATGAATAATTTGTTGGAAACCGACGCACCAAAGTTATTAGGAAACTCATAACAAATGTCATACATACTAGAGGCCCTCGAACGCTCAGAACGGGAACGTCAGCAACAGGGCCAACCATCTTTTAGACAAGATCAGCACTTGTTGCATCTTCGCCAGCAAAAACGATTTCCTTGGATAGGATTACTCGTAGCGGTTCTTTTCTTAAATGCACTGGTGTTTTTGTATATTCACTTTTCGTCTTCGGCTGTGATAGTCGAAACGGCAGCAGAGCATAAAACGCAGGCGCTAAATCAAACTCCAGTTGTGCCAAAAGCTAAAAAAATAGGGGCGATTGATCAAAAGTCTATTGAGCAGAATCCCCATACTTTGGTTGACGATAAATCGGTAAATCGACAGAAGTCTGAAGACGTAATCGTTCCGGTAGTAACAAAAGCCCAAGTGTCCGATCAAAATTCAGTGGAAGAAAGGCGATCAGTTCTTATTGAGCCGAGACTGCTGTCAAATCAGGATGCTAATCATGAAGAGTTGGACTCGGGTAGTAATATCTCCGCGCTTGATAAGAAAATCAATCAATTAGATAAGGAACGTTTAGAATTGAGCCCTTTAGTTCAGTTGTCCGATGTTCCGCTCGATAGTAATGACGAAAGTGTCAATGATGTTGGGCTCTCTGCCAACTTGGAAGGTGAAGATAGCTCTTCTTTGCCTTTATCCTCATCGCAAGTGCTCGAGTTAAATAATCAATATCACGATGTCCTGTTTTTACATGAAATAAGCAATTCTGCGCGTCCTCGTGTTCCGAAGCTTCTGTTTAATAGCCATATCTATAGTTCTGATCCGAGTGCTAGACGTGTCATGATCAATAATATTTATCTGAGAGAAGGGCAGATGTTTGAAGGTATGACTGTCTTGCTGATAGATGAGAATCATGTGGTGTTTGAAAAGCAAGGTCAGCAATTCAAAATTGCTGCTATGCGAGATTGGTTGGGTTAAACGCGGCGTTTAATCAGAGATATATTTCGCTGTGTGTCTATTGGGTGTTTGTTCCGCTGTTTGATGCTAAGAAATTAAGTAGTGTTTTGCGCGCTTTTTCATATGCCAGGCCTTGCGTGTGTAAGCCCAATGTTTGATAGCTAGTAATATTAAGATCGTTTTGTTTAGCGATCGCTTCTAATTGCGTGAAGTGACGATAGTCGACGACAGGGTCATTTTTGCTGTGCATCAGTAATATCGGAGTTTGTTTCAGTTCTGAGATATGTTTTTCAGGGTTATAGTCGCTTTCAATTAGACTCGCTGGAACTTGCACAAGCCACGTCAACCAGTGTTTTCTCATTGCTTCTCGCGCTACTTGGGGCCAGTTGGCCGGAGCAGATTCGCTGATTAAAGCGTTGATAGTTCGTAGATCTTCATCCGTCTTATTTATGTTTGCTGCATAGGTAATTGCTAGGGCTCCCCCCATACTCTGACCAAATACAAAGAAAGATTGTTCGGATCCTGCGAGCCGAGTGCTTATCCATCGGTGTGCGCTTTGTATGTCGATAAATGCGCTTCGTAGTGTCGATCCACCTTCTGATAAGCCATAACCGCGGTAATCTAAAAGAAATATCTCATAGCCGAATTTAGTTAGCCATGCGACTGAATTGATATGTGTGCTGATGTTCTCCCCATTGCCATGCAGATATAGGATTGTTCCTTTCGGGCTTTGTCCTTTACTATGTTTGATCAGCCAGTTAACAAGTTTAAATCCCTCCGATTCAAGCGTAACAGTCTCATATTCGACGTTGAGATCATTTGGGGTTTTGTAGTGTTGCTGGTGGGGAAAAAACAAAAAGCTAGATAGGTTACTGCAGCCCACGCTTGTTATAAGCGCAAAAATTAATAATAGACGAATAGGAATAGAACTGATGTTATGAGCTAGATTAGAAGTACCACGCAAGGCCGATTTCTCCCGCGGTTTGATAGTCTTTGGTGATGCTTTGATGTCGTTCTAAGTTAGATTCTGAATACGATACCCCGAGACGAAGGCTGGTATTAGAAAACGCAGCGACACCAACTCCAAGGTAGGCTATTTGCTGATTAAAATTTGCTCCGAGTAGAGAGTAGTGACGCTCCCAATACGCATTGAAATTAATGCTTCCAGTTTGTATTAGCCAGTTGAGTTTAGGACCGCTATCGATGGTAAATCCTTTATCGATATCTGAGTCGGTGTATGCGCGTGAACTGAGCAACACACTGCTAAGCAAATCGATATTGCTCGTAATAGGCGTGCGATAGCTGACGCCGGGGCCTGCATTGAGATACGGCATTAGTTCGTCAGATTGATAGATGTTGCGCGTCAGGCCTGTAGAAACAAACCAAGAGATAGGTTTGATGAAATTATCTCTAGGTGAGAAAGAGCGAATATCGATAGCTCTAAATTCTTCAAGTTGAAATTGAGCGTTTGACTCTGGCTTATCAAGATAAGACTTAAACTTCGCGTGAATGATTTCGAGTTGAGCTCCTGGGATATATCCCAGTACAGGGTCTAAGAAATCATGATAAGACATCCGAAGATCAAGTCCGATGTAATTGCCATCTATGTCATGACCGGAGCGCGCTAACCAGCGGTGAGATCGATGGCCTTGGTCATCACGTGTTTTAGGCGTCGGTGTACTCGTAAAGCTTTGATCTACGTTAATTTTACTTCGCTCGGACAATAGTCTGATTGTACGCTTATTGTAATACGCAGCTTCATCAGGCTCTTCTTTAGCTCGGTATCGCGCGATGGACACTGCAAGTTCTATTGCCTGAGCTTTATGTTTGTCACTTAACACTGATGTTGATGTGAGCTCTGATACTTCCCGATTTCGTTCATTTAATAGCTGTTCAGCAAATTGCTGTGTCGCATAAGAAGTTTGATTACGGCGGTGCTTTAATGCTGTTTGCATCGAAGGTCTAAACCTTGCGCTCTTAATGAGTCCGGCTTCTTGCAAGGCTCTAACTGTATCGGCTGGAATTACATCTGTGCTGAATTGTTTTGATAACTCAAATCTTGTACTAGAAGCATCGAGAAGTGTTAGAAGATGATACGAGCAGTTCTCAGTAAAAAAGTAATAGTCGAAATGCGTATCTTTAATCTCCCAGACATGGAGCATGAATAGCTGCAATTCCTGATTGTTTATGTCTAGTTCGTATTCCCACACATCTCGGGATTCAAGGTAATTGTATTCTTTTACTTTTTCATAATACGGCAATACCGAAAAAACACCTGGGTAACCTCCACTCAGGCCTTTGTAGCTAAAAACAAGTTCGTTATCGTTCGGGTCGGCGTTGGCAGCATAATTAATACTGTACGAAAGTAGATCGCTTTTATGTGTAGAGCTGTCGATGCGCATTAGGGTATGACCAAACATCGATGAAGGGCTGTTCAAATATGCCGCAGGAAAGATCAGTGTTAAACCCTGCGCTGATACATCTTGAAGAAATTGCTTGAGCTCAGGACAGTTTAAATTTTCATTGGTTAAATAACCGTGACTTTGAAGCCAGGTAAAGCGAGCAGGATATTTACATCGGTATTTGTTGAAGTCTGTTCCGAAAGTTGACATCGCTTCAATGGTGGCACGGAGTTCACTTTTGGGATTGGTTTGTCCGTCAGGACTCAGAAAAAAACTAGGATCGTCGACTTGGCTTCCTTGCTCGGAAAGAATGCCGACCTGATGATAGTGTAAGAGGTCTAGCCATTGTCGATCATTAGCTAGTTGGGTTAGATCAGAAGCAATACTTTTCGTCGCTGGAAGTAAAACAACCAAAAACACGAGAATAATTACGAGTAAGCGCATACATCCATGCCGCACGAAAATATTATTATTTTAATAAGAAGAGCCCTCTTTCAGACGAAAGAAGGTTCTTCTTTAGCTCTTTTTATGTTGTTAGCCGAGGTATTTCGCTAAACGAACATTTTGCGTCATGATGCTTACGATAGCGTCATACACTTGAGCAGATGAAGTCTCTTCAGTTGGGAACATTTGATCGAAGTTATGTTGAAGTGATACACGGAATGCACGCTTGTCAGCGTCTTCAATTCCGATCATTTCAGCTAGAGTGTCAATTGTTTCACCTTGACCAGTAGCTGACTCCATCGCGATTAAATCGATGTTCTCATCAATGAAATAGTCAACGCCTGATGCCAACGGGCCGCCAGCTGCTTCACAACCTAGTGTGCCAGAAGTCATACCAAAAGTTTGGTTGCCAGAACTACCGTTCGTTGTTGCTGCTAGAACGTGCTCAACCCACGAACTTGGAGATTTAAATACAACAGCTGTACCCAGACCACAACCCGCAGGACCATTTGCCATTGCAACGATTGGTGCAGACGCGATAACAGCGCCAAGTAGTAATTTCTTCATGTAAGTATTCCTTCATCTGTCCATAAATGTATCGATACTTCTTCAATGCCCAAAGCTTGCGCTAAAAAGCAATACAACGAAGAACGCTTCTAGTTTAGACTAATTAATTAGTAGACAAACAGTTTTATGATATTAAAAAAGAATAAAGTATGGGGGTAAGGGGTGTCTAAGATCGTTTCTGGAATTTTGAAGTTTAAGAAAGACGTCCACAGCAAAAAGAAGGAATTATTTGAAAAACTGTCTCAAGGTCAGGCACCTGAGGCTTTGTTTATTACCTGCTCGGATTCGCGCATAGATCCTAATCTATTAGTCCAAACCGAGCCTGGTGAGCTGTTTATTATTCGAAACGCAGGAAATATTGTCCCTCCGCATAGTAGTCAAACAGGTGGCGTGACAGCCTCGATTGAATATGCTGTTGCGGCCTTGCAGGTCAAGCACATAGTGATCTGTGGTCATTCATGTTGTGGCGCAATGCAGGGTGTTATGAATCCTCAGGCTGTCAGCGAGTTGCCTCATGTCTCACAGTGGCTGTCTTTCTCAAATGCGGCACTACAAGTAGTAAAAGAAAAATACCCTAACGATTCCGATCAAGAGCAGTTAAACCACTTGATTGAGCAGAACGTACTTCTCCAAATTCAGCACTTGGTGACGCATCCGCAGGTTGCAGCAAAACTCGCAACCGGAAAAATAACTTTGCATGCTTGGTATTACGATATTGGCAGTGGCGATGTTAGAGCATACGACGAAAGTTTGGCCAAGTTTGTGTCGGTGGAAGAAAAGTATAAAGATCTAGCAAAAGCAATGATCGTTGAGCAAGATCAATGCTGCTCTAACCACGATTGCTAATGGAAGAATAACTATAGAGCAAAAGCGCTCTGCAAATACAAAAATAATAAGGTAACTATGACTGACTTACCCCAAATTACCCATAAAAGAGCCTGTCATTTGTGCGAGGCTATCTGTGGCTTAGATATTGTTACACAAGGTGATCAGATCCTCAGCATTAAAGGAGATAAAGATGACCCCTTGAGTCGAGGTCACATATGTCCGAAAGCGATTGCGTTGCAAGATTTACATGAAGATCCAGATCGTATTAAAAAACCGATCAAGAGAGTGGATGGCGAGTGGGTAGAAATTCCTTGGGAACAGGCGTTTTCAGAGATCGCTGAGCGAGTCGCGGCGCTTCAAGGTGAACATGGTAACGACAGTCTTGCCGTGTATGCAGGTAACCCAAACGTCCATAACTACGGTAATTTAACGCATGGCAAATTACTCAGAAAGGCATTACAAACTAAGAGTAATTTTTCGGCCACTTCATTAGACCAATTGCCGCATCACTTCGTTGCTTTGTATTTATTTGGACATCAGTTCTTAGTGCCAGTACCTGATGTTGATCATACAGATTATTTCCTTATGTTTGGTGCAAATCCTGTTGCGTCAAACGGCAGTATGATGACCGTTCCTGACATAAAAAAACGTTTGAAGTCGATTCAAGAGCGACAGGGTAAGGTCGTCGTACTCGACCCGAGACGCAGTGAGACCGCCGACGTTGCAGACGAGCATTACTTTGTTCGTCCGAGCAGTGACGTATACGTTTTATTGGCGATGCTGAGATATGTTCTTGAGAACAAAGATACGCCGATAGATTTAGGCGTCGAAGTGCTTGGTACAGAGCAGCTTTACGATATGCTTGCGTCGTTTTCGATAGAAAAAGCGGCTCTACAATCAGGTATTAGTGCTGACGAGCTTAAGCATGTGTTTGATGCGTTTTTGAATGCTGATAAGGCTGTTATCTATGGGCGAATGGGTGTGTCTACTCAGCGCTATGGGACAATATGCCAGTGGGCGATTCATCTAATCAATCTCTATAGCGGAAATCTCGATAAGCAAGGTGGCGCAATGTTTCCCTCATCGGCAGTTGGGTATGTGAAACCTGGTGAACCTGGCCGTGGTCATTACGCGAAATATCATAGTCGAGTATCTGGGCTTCCTGAATTTGGAGGGGAGTTGCCGAGCACTGTATTGGCTGAGGAGATTTTGACGGAGGGAGAAGGTCAATACAAAGCCTTGTTTACCATGGCTGGTAATCCTGTGTTATCTGCTCCGAATGGACGCCAACTTGATGAAGCATTTAGCCAATTAGATTTGATGGTCAGTTTGGATTTTTATCTAAATGAAACGACACGCCATGCTGATTACATTCTTCCGCCGACGGGCCCTCTTGAACACGATCATTACGATCTTGCTTTCCTTCGCCTGTCTGTTCGAGATTATGCTCGTTACAGCGATGCCATCTTTGAGAAAAAAGAAGGCTATATGCATGACTGGGAGATCTTAAGCGGGTTAGCTAAGGCAATATCCATTGCTAAAGAAATTCCTTTTAAGCCACTTATCCCTCCACATATGTTGATAGATATGGGCTTACAAATGGGACCTTATGGCAAAGCTGCTAATCAAGGATTAGCCTTGAGTTTAGATAAGCTTAAATCAAATCCTAGCGGGATCGATTTAGGACCGTTGAAATCTGGGTTGAGCTCGCGCATCTGTACTGAAGACAAGTGCATTCATGTCGTTATTGAAAGCTTGTTGCCAGAGATTGAAGCTCTCGCAACGCGAGAGGAAGGTCGAGATGAAAGTTGTGACTCTCAGACAGAGTTCTTGCTCATCGGGCGTCGTCATATCCGAAGTAATAATTCATGGCTACATAACTCCCAGAGACTTGTTAAAGGCCCTCGACGAGATCACGCCTTACTAAATCCTAACGATATTGATAGCTTGGGGATGGCTGAGGGTGAACGAATAGTGGTTCAGTCTCGAGTAGGTAAAATAGAAATAGACGCGTTTTCATCAGACGAGATCATGCCCGGCGTGATTAGTATTCCTCATGGCTGGGGGCATGATCGTAAGGGCACTAACTTATCGGTCGCCCAAGAGTGCGCTGGTGTCAGTGTGAATGATATCGTGGACGATCAGTACTATGATCCATTAACAGGGAACGCGGGGCTTAACGGCGTTCCGTGCTCTGTCCGTAAACTCTAGCGACGACAAACTCTGAGCTTCATACCACTTTTGTTAGAAAGGGTGATTTGAGGCTCTGGTTCAATCTTTGTTTGCTCGCATAAACTGAAAGAGAACTGCTGAACAAAGACGGCCAAAATAATTTTATTTTCCATCATGGCAAACGAATTGCCGATACACACTCTATTTCCTCCTCCAAAAGGCATATAAGCATATCTCGGGATCTTCGCTTCGTTTTCCGGAGAGAAACGCTCCGGATCGAAAACGTCTGGGTCTGGGAAATACTTGGGGTTGTAATGGTTGATGTAGGGGCTCACCATGACATGTTTATCTTTTGGGAAAAACACGCCATTGATTTCGATGTCTTTGTTCGCTTGACGAGTATTTAAAACCCAAGCGGCGGGATACATTCGCATCGCTTCTTTTACAACTTGCTCTGTGTAGCTAAGCTCCGCTAAGTGATCAAAGTTTAACTCTCGCTTTCCCACTACTTGATCTATTTCATCGAACAATTTTTGTTGTATGTGAGGGTGTGATGCGATTAAGTAAAATACCCATGTCATGGTGTTGGATGTGGTTTCATGCCCAGCAGAAAGAAGGGTAATTAATTCTTCCATAAGCAGCTCTTTTGGCATTTTAGAGCCGTCTTCATATTCAGCTTCCATTAACATGGAGAGCAGATCGTCTTCGAAGACAAAGGATCCATCATCTTGTCTTCTAGCGTCGATCATCGTTTCAATATTATGCATCAATTTTGATTTAGCTCGAGCAAGTCGTTTTTGTCCCGGCATCGGAATCCACGATGGCAATACAAACATGCTCTGGAAGCCTTTATTCATGATGAATTGCAATTCATGAATCAGCGCGCCGATTTCGTCAGATAGTGCGCTCATATGCTCCATATCATTATTGAAGAGTGTTTTAGATACGATATACAGCGTGAGTTTGAACATATCATCGTTCACATCCCTCACTTCGTCTTCTTCCAGCGATGTTGCGTAGCGATACGAGTAATCGATCATCGTTTGCGCATAGTTTTGAATTCGGCGAAAGTGAAAGCCAGGTTGGGCAAGCTTTCTCTGTGTCTTATGTGAGGAGTAACTGTTGTTTGTTACCAAACCGTTGCCGAGCACATGAGCCATCACGCCTACATCACATTCAGCCTTGCGAAAATCAGTGTAGTGCTTCACTAGAATATGGTGGCTCATTTCTGCGCTAGTAACAAAAGATATCCGCTCACCAGGTACGCGCTAATCAGCCACATGTTCTCCGTAATTAACGGCGGAACGAACAAACGCTAAGGGATTTCTAGCGAAATCAAATAAGTTCCCAATTAATGGGCTTGCCGGCATCACACCTTTAAGCGGAGTAGGGCCGGGAGAAGTAATAGTAGGATCGCGGAACATGAAAGCTTTTCTTATTAGTCTTTATTTGAGGGTAATAATAATTTCACTTCATTGGCATCACCACGCGCTTGTTTTGCGTGCTTCTGTTTTATACGGCTATAAAAAATTATTTTCGATCGCGACATGTTTTGTCGTTTTCGTGCGTATAGTTAATCTCGTGAAGGCTGACGAAGCTATGAAATAAAACTGAGAAATAAAAAACTGGACAGATGCAAAGAAGCTAAACATAATACTGATCATCTATACAGTATTATGTGTTTGCAAGGACGCAAACAAAGAAAACACAACGATAGGGGAAACATAATGGAAGGCAATAAACAAAAAGCGTTAAACGCTGCGTTATCTCAAATTGAAAAGCAATTTGGTAAAGGTGCAGTGATGAAAATGGGTGATCAACCACGTGAGTTGATCCCGTCAGTCTCTACTGGGTCACTCGGTTTAGATATCGCTTTGGGTATAGGTGGCTTGCCTTACGGTCGTATCGTTGAAATTTATGGCCCTGAGAGCTCTGGTAAAACAACGCTGACGCTTCAAGTTGTTGCTGAAGCCCAAAAGCAAGGAAAGACTTGTGCATTTGTTGATGCTGAACACGCACTAGACCCCATCTATGCCGAAAAGCTAGGTGTTAATGTAGATGAACTATTGGTGTCACAGCCAGATACTGGTGAGCAAGCTTTAGAGATCGCAGACATGCTAGTTCGATCTGGAGCGGTCGATGTCATTATCGTTGATTCCGTTGCAGCACTTACGCCGCGTGCTGAAATCGAAGGTGACATGGGTGATTCCCACGTTGGCTTACAAGCGCGTTTGATGTCTCAAGCACTGCGCAAGATTACAGGTAATATCAAGAATGCAAATTGCCTATGTATCTTCATTAACCAAATTCGAATGAAGATTGGTGTGATGTTTGGTAACCCTGAAACAACAACAGGTGGTAATGCACTTAAATTCTATTCTTCTGTTCGTTTGGACATTCGTCGAACTGGGGCCGTTAAACAAGGCGACGAAATCGTGGGTAATGAAACCCGTGTGAAGGTAGTGAAAAATAAGGTGTCCCCACCGTTTAGACAGGCTGAGTTCCAGATTATGTATGGTAAAGGTATTTATCATATGGGCGAGGTGATCGACCTAGGTGTGAAAGAAGGCTTGGTCGATAAATCAGGTGCTTGGTATGCATACAATGGCGACAAAATAGGTCAGGGCAAGGCGAATGCTGCTAAATTCTTAGAAGAGAACCCTGAAATCGCAAATGAAATTGAGCAGAAGATTCGTGATAAGTTCATGCCTAAGATCGACGAAAAAGGCGATGGCGAGCCTAAAGAATTAGAACTGGAAGTTTAAAAATCCCCCCTCCGTCTTAGTGTTTTGCTAAGACTAGTTGTATTGCTAATGTGCAGCCCGCTTTCGAGCGGGCATTTTTTATTCTACAAACTCTACCTCATCAAACGCTTGCTCTACGCTTCCTTCGCTCGAATAGTCGTCGAATGAGTTCTGTGCTTCGTCGTCATCAATACTGGATTCTGACCATGGAGTGTCACCTGGACTGTCGTCTAAATACAGACTATCCAGCACTTCTAGTACTTCAATCGATTCATCGTCATCGCTTTGTGTATCATCAATGTTGAAGTCTGTTTCTTGTTCAGGCACTTGGCTTGCTGCAAGTTTGGCATTACTGACCAATAGCTCAATGAGTTCATCAATGGTGGCGGGAATAATTGGTGTTTCTGTTATTTCGTTTGATAAAGCGAAAAGCTTTTGTTTTAGAGCTATAAAATAGTCTTCTGTGTCAGATTCATCGAATTCAACTAAGCGTTTACTATCAAGTGCGGTTTTGTATGCATGAAGCGCTTCGGTATCTGCCTTTTGAGCTCTGTATGCGATACCGCGTCGGTCACGGTAGTTACCACGAATGTATATTTCCGTGTCGGCGATGAGTGCCTGAGCTTGGTTAAAATAGTAAGGGGAATAATTTTCGGCTTCAGCTTTTTCTGCACGATCGAGTGTTTTTCGTGCTTGATTCAAACTCGACACGAGTAGAGTATTAATCTCTAGCTCATACATGCTTTTGCGAACACTTGGTTCAAGCTTCAGAGCTTTCTTAATTCGATCATCCTCAATCAGAAGCACTAGCTCTTTCATTTCTTTTTGTAGGTCTTTCCAGTCTTCGGGTTGCCATTTTGATGCCTCTAACTCAACCAGTAAGTTTCGATGCTTTACGAAGTCTTTCAGATTTCTTTCGACCGCAGCTCTGGTGAATTGTGCTTTTTCTAAAAGTTTTCTAGCAGCGATAGTTGCTTGTGCAACTGACGGTTGTTTGTCTCTAGGATTGTTCAGAGATCGCTCAGCATCTTTTAAAGCTCGTGTTGCTGAGGAATAGTATGTTGGAGAATAGAACTCCAAACCTAGGTTCTCTGGTCGAGCAAACAATTCCGCTGTCCGTTCATACATTGCCCTCGGGTTATCTTGCTCGACTTGTGATGTTTCAATGCTTTGGTAGTCATTCTCTGGTTGAGACGCACAAGCTCCAATTAGTAGTGCGATAAGAACGGGAAGTAGGCGTGAGATGATCATGTTTGTTTAACTTTGAATTGTTTTGGCGAATTGTACGCAGGTTTATAATTTTATTGTGTGATTCATCGGTAAGTTTCTGAGTTCGTTCTTACACGAATCGTGTAAATAGTTTCTGGAATTGCTAAGCGTTTGATGCACGTAGTCTATTGCAGTCTTGGTACTGTTCTGCAGGTCATTGCCCAAGGCTATGTTTGCGGCAATCGCTGACGCGAGAGTGCAACCGGTACCATGAGAGTTAAGCGTACTAATTCTTTCATGACGGATTGTTAGTACATCGTTTTTGTTGATGAAAGAATCCGTAACAGTCGTTTCATCAATTCCATGTCCGCCTTTTAGCAGTATCGCTGTATTAGTACTTTCCGAGATACTCTGGAGATCTGATATTGAATAATCGGGGAACAGCCGCGATGCTTCCACAAGATTTGGCGTGATCATTGTTGCGCGAGGTAGGAGCAGGTTTTTTATTGCTTCGACGAGTGTATGACTCTCCCATTCGGTGCCCGAGCTACTACCCAATACTGGATCAACAATCAGTGGAATTTGCGCATAGTTGTTGAGTATGCACGTAACGCTCTCGATCTGTTCGGCATTGGCAAACATTCCTGTTTTTATTGCAGCCACGTCGTATTCGTCTAGTAAAGTGTTTAGTTGAGTTTCAACATGTGTGACCGGTATGGGGTGCATCTCGTTGATTGCCAGATGGTTTTGGGCTGTCGTTGCGGTAATAACGCTCATGCCATAGCATTGCAGAGTTTGAAAGGTCTTAAGGTCTGCTTGTATTCCTGCGCCAGCGCAGCTGTCAGAGCCAGCAATCGTCACGCAAATTGGGTACTTCTTCACCTTGTTAGAGATCCATTTTTAATCAGTTAGAATGTCGAGTAATAAGTGAAACACATACTAAAGATGGGTGGCAAACTGGGTGTTTAAATTTAGGAAAACAGTACTGGCATTTGCTTTTGTGTCATGGGTTCCTCTATCGAATGCTGTTCAGCCAGAGGATATTCTAGGTGAATATTGGAATGACCCTTTATTTGGCGTTGCATCTGCAGATATTATGCAGCGAGTTGAGGTGCTTCATTGTTTGCTGTTTCCAAATACAATCGCAATAAATGCGGGCGAAGTCGTTCGTTTTGTTTTCGAGAACAAAACAGATGAAGCGCATATTTTTTTATTCTCGCAAGATCCTCAATCGGATCTTTTGGATGGAGATTATATGGATTTTGTTCACGATGAGCATCATCACGCGACTATGCCTCCAGATAATACCGAAGGACACAAGCATGCGCACAACACCGAATCTGATGATGCTAAATCCATTGTCGGCACGTTAAGCGATCGCCCGACAATGGCTTTAACTGCATTTGATAAACGTGAAATGATCCTTAGTTTCGATAGCCCTGCTAAAGTTGTTTTGAAATGCATTCTAAAGGGGCACGAAGACCAAAACCACGAGAGCATCGTTTGGGTCAAACCATCTAAAGGTCAGAATGAAAAAGAACATAGTTATGAATGAAGATGAATTGCTTGCGTGCGAGCAAACTAAACAATGGTTAGAAGAAGTGGTTATTCGTCATGACTTGTGCCCATTTGCAGCGTTGCCGTTTAAGGTCGGTCGAGTTGGTATCTATGCTTGCTTTGAGTCGTCGTTGATAGAGACCTCTTATTTTATCCGTGATGAAATAAACCGCCTGTTCGAATCAGACACAGAAGAACTCGAGACAAGCTTGCTGGTGTTAAGTCCCAATACAATTTCGCAGTTTGAGATGTTCTTAGACTTCGTTGATGAGTTAAATGACGGGGTTGAGGACTCTGGTTTGTCTGATGAATTGCAAGTCGTTGCATTTCATCCTGAGTTTGAATTTGAAGGTGAATTAAAAAATGCTCGATCTCACTACACAAATCGTAGTCCTTACCCAATGATTCATTTGATCAGGCAAGAGTCTATGGCTAAGGCAATACTGGCTTATGGAGAGGACAAAACGGAAGATATTCCTCATCGAAATATTGATTTTCTTGAGTCGATGGATGAACAGACATTTGCGCAGATTAGGGGATATGTAGAGCTCAAATGAGAGCCAGATCTTGCATCAAGAGCTTTCAATCACGATTTGGCTTTTTCCGCCGTTTTTAGCTTCTGATAAATTCCGGTCAGCTTTTTTCCAGGCTGTATCAACGTTGTCCGTTTGACTCACAACGGAGCCTCCGATCGACAAGGTTGTGTTTATAAACTCGCCATTACTTGTCATTATTTTTAGTTCAGAGAATTCTTTGAGTAGCCGGTCCGCATATATTTTTGCTTGGTTGATCGATGTGTTGACTAAAAGCACTGAAAATTCTTCGCCGCTCATTCTTCCTACGATGCTTCGTCGATAAATTTGATTATGCTTGTCAGCGATCAACTTGGATGTAAATTCTTCTCGTTGAGATCGTGATTTTAATAGTGTCCCAAATTCAGAAAGTATTTTATCTCCGGTCAAATGTCCGTAGCGATCGTTGAAAAATTTGAAGTTATCAATATTTATCGAAAGCCATACAAGTTCATGCGGCTGAGTTTCCAGTTCATTTTTTACGGTAGCTAAGAACCCGCGGCGATTATAGATCCCAGTCAATTCATCGCGTTCGCTTAACGATTGGTATTTTTGGAATTCCCGATTAAGTTCTTCACTGGTTTCTTTAAGGAAGGTGTAGCGATGACTGAGTACTAATGATAGTAATGCGATCTTTATGGAAACGCCTAGCAATAAAATATGTGGCGAAGTAAGTGTGGGTTCGACATAGCCAACCCATACTAGCGCCCATGCCAATGCAGCGGCTAAGAAAATAGACCAGGCCAGCACAAAGATCCGTGCTAAGGGATGACCCTGTTTCAAAGCAATCAATGAGGTGATTAAAATTAGCGTGATGGAGTACATTGAAACTGTGTCATTGAGAACGAACGCGAAGAAGTCATTGATAAATAGACTAACCATCAGAGCTGCAACGACGCCGGCCTGAGAAAATTGCAGTAAGCGATCTAGTGACTTGCCGGAATCGCGCAAGTTGAAGAAGTCTCTCGTTAACACGATGCCTGTGTACATCAGAACATAAACCGCTGAACGCGCGACAGCACCAAGTCCACCCCAGTCAGGGAACACAATGCGCAGATATCCCATATATACGATTGTCCAAAGGAATGTCGATGCAACATAGGCAGCGAAGACAATGTAAATACGTTCGCCGGCACTGATACCTATCACCAAATTATAAAACAAGGATAACAGCATGGCGCCGAGTACCATTCCCGTTATGAGGTGGCGAATCAGGTTCTCCCATATCCAGTTGTTTTCGGTGAATACATTCAAACTAAAATTGAATACTTGGCTTGTATTGAGTTTTAAGTAAGCGAACTTTACTTCACCGCGTGGATCCATTGGGAATGTGAGGTAATTGGTTGGTAGCTCTTGGTCTCTATTTGGATTGCGACCTTCGGCTGAAATCCACTGCCAGCGATTATCAATGTTCTGAACGAGAATCCCATCAACACCTGTATTCGGCACGATTTCCAGCAGTAGTCGAGACTCTTTGATACGTCGTGGGATTTGAATTTTAAGCCAGAGAATAGGATGTTCGTCTAAGCGCCAAAATTGCTTGTTGAGCGCATCGAGCTGATACTGATTACCTTCAAGTGCATCCCAACTTTCGTTAGGCAGCTCAAGTATGTGCTGTAATGCTAGGTTGTCATGATCAATGAATGACCAGTATTGAAATTTGGTATTGTAGGAATTGGATGTAAACGCCCATACGCCAGCCCAGCAAAAGAAGGCAATAACAAGCACATAAAAGCTTGGGTTCTGGTGAAGTTTGTTTGTCACTATTTTACTGCTTTTACATCTAATTTAATGGCGGCGAAGTTGATAAATCCCTTTGCTTCGCGCTACAACTTGTCCTTGAGAATCAGTTAGATCACCGACAAGTTCGAATTCTACTTTTTCATTATCCATACATTGGGCCTGATAAGCTTCAATGTCTTCAGAGCTAAGACCGATACGGATTTGGATGTCGCCAAGAGCGGGCTTTAAATAATCGATCGTGAAGCTTTTAAGTATGGGATAGCACTTCGTAATATCGAAGTTCGCAAGCCATAAAGCACCGCCAGGAATTTCCGCTAAGGTAAATAATGCACCTGCATACATCGCTCCAATGTGATTTTGATTTCCCTTCGCAGGCATTAAGCAGGTTACGTAACCGTCTTCCGCTTCAATGAGTTTCAAGCCACTTCGTTTTACGAAATCAATTTTCTCTTCGACAGCCATTTTTATTGTATTAAGGTCTGACACTGCTATTTTCTCTTATTATTGTTGGGAATATATGCGCTCAATGCGCGACAGAGCATTATCTATTTTACGACTGTATTGTTTAGTGTCCGTCGCATAACAAAAAACTAGACTAACACGAAACCCATCCGGTTGTTCAATGCAGGAGCTGACGCGCGCTTTGACGTTCGACTGAACGATGTATTTACCTTTGAATTGAAGTGAAATTACGGTGCCGGTTCGTAGGGGGCTAGCTATCAAAGCAGCCATGCCGTAGCGATTGAAATCAAGGCACTCAATGGTCTTCGTTGGCTTGAACCAGCCAGAAATACCTGTATGAGAAAGCTTACAACGAAGGCCCGGCGCTTTGTGCCGTAGTTTAATTCGTTTTTCAGCCCAATTGATTAGCCTGTTTGATTGCATCCGTACGATCTACTTTGACTTAAAACTCGCATAACATGACTGTTTAGGTTAACCGATTACGCCTGACATACCAACGATTAAACGCTTATATCGATATTTTGACCAAGGTTTGATTCGTGGTCTTGAATGGCAGCCTTTTGATCTTGTTTACGTCTGTCTTTTCCTTCCCGACGATCTTTAAAATTTATGGGAAGGTTTTTATTCCGACGGTCGTTTGTTTTACGTCTGTCTTGGTGATCTTGATTAGGATTCGCGTCGTTTTTTATGAGCGCAACACGCTCTCGCGCTTTGACTAGCGTTTTTCTGATTTGAGGTGTGAATCGTTCAATATGCATAACCAAATCTCTAACAAGACTCTGTGGTTAATATATCGTCAATTACTTAATGTTCTTTAATAATGTGCGCTAGGCTTTTGCGCGTTGATGCAAATTATTGCAGAGTGTAGCTTCCTTCGCTAAAACGACTCTCACCTTGTGAGTAAGGTTCTGTCTTGAAAAAGCTTTCTTACACTGACGTATACGCAGAGTGCGCAACAGCTCATATAGCTGCCCCTTCAACCAAAACACTTGAACCACTTGAAGATATAGTTGGCCAGGAACGGGCGCAAGAAGCAGTTCGTTTTGCAATGGCGATGCCTGGTAGCGGCTACAATATTTATGCGATTGGCCGCACTGGTTTGGGCAAGCGTACAATGATTCTGCGTTATCTCAAGAACAAGTTGACGCCCAAGAATCATGTATCAGATTGGTGTTATGTCGTAAATTTTGATGAGCCTCGTAGCCCTAAGATTTTAAAGTTGCCTGTTGGGTTTGGCGCGCAACTGAAAAAAGACATGGAGGCTATGATTAGCCGGCTTGCAAAAGCCATTCCTCAAGCATTCGATAATGATAGCTACTACGAACGAGCAGAAAAGTTAAAAACTGAGTATGCAGAGATCCAAGAACAAGCTCTCGAGAAGTTTGCCGCTCAAACAAAGAAAAAGGGCGTTCAGCTGAGCGTTACGACACCTGGAGGATATCGTCTCACCGCCTTAAACGGAGACGAGCCTCATACGGTTGATACCTTTGCTGCCTTATCACAGGAAGAACAAGATAAGTTTGATGTTGTAATTAACAAGCTAGAAGTGAAGTTGCGCAGCACGATCAGGCAACTTGCTGCTTGGGAGCAAGAATTTGTTGATAAGCAACAAGCGCTTAATGAAGAAGTAGTCGTGGGCGTGTCGAAACATCATGTCGATGACTTGCTCGAAAAATACGGTGAGCAAGACGATGTCGTTTCGTATCTGAAGCGATTGCAGCAAGACCTGATTGATAATTTTGATGTGTTTTTAGAAGAGGGTGAAGAGCAGGCAGCATTGGCAGACGCCACGCTTGATAAAAAGCTTCCGCGTCGTTATCAAATCAATGTTCTCGTCAACCACAGTAATAATCGCCCGCCGGTTGTTGTTGAAGAAAACCCCAATTACCACAACTTGTTTGGTTATGTAGAAAGCGTGACCTACAAAGGATCTGTATTTACCGATTTTAGCTTGATTCGTTCAGGCTCTGTCCACAGGGCAAACGGTGGTTATTTACTTATTGATGCTGCGAAAGTGCTTGAGCAACCCTTTGTATGGGATGGCTTGAAACGCGCTTTACGTTCGCGTTCTCTGCAAGTGAATTCTTTGGAGCGCGAAGTTACTTTATCGGGGACTATCTCTCTTGATCCAGAAGCAATGCCTTTAGACCTGAAGGTCATTTTACTGGGTGATAGAGAGACTTATTTACTGCTTCAGCATTATGATCCTGAGTTCACAGAGCTCTTCAAAGTCGCTGCTGACTTTGAGAACGAAATGCCTAGAACGCCAAGCTCTGAATCTCATTATGCGCAGTTCATTTCAAGTTTGGTTCACGAGAAGTCTTTTCTGCATTGTGATCGCAAAGCGATCGCTCGAGTGATTGAACATAGTTCACGACAAGCAGAAGACCAAAGTAAGCTTTCTCTGCACGCGTCGGATATCGCCAACTTGTTGCGTGAAAGTAATTACTGGGCCCAAGAACAAAGCTCGAACATGATTCGTTGTGCTCATGTAGAGAGGGCTTTAGAAAGTAACTTAATGCGTAACAGTCGTATCAAAGATCAAATGTTTCACACCCTAAGCAATGGTTCCACTTTGCTAAGTGTCGAAGGGGCTGTGATCGGACAAATCAATGCGCTCTCAGTTTTGAGTACAGGTGGAGCCGAGTTCGGTATGCCGAATAGGGTGACTGCGAATTGCTACTTTGGTGATGGCGATATCATTGATATTGAGCACAATGCGCGTCTAGGCGGAAATATTCACACGAAAGGTGTGATGATTCTTTCATCTTATCTTTCGACTTTGTTTGCGAAGTATAAGCCGATGCCTTTGTCTGCAAGTATTGCCTTTGAGCAGTCTTATGGAGAAGTTGATGGTGATAGCGCATCGTTGGCTGAATTATGCGCGTTAGTTTCTTCGTTAGGTGAACGGCCAATTAAGCAAAATTTTGCTGTAACCGGCTCGGTGAATCAATTTGGTGAGGTTCAGCCAGTTGGCGGTGTGAACGAGAAGATTGAAGGCTTCTTTGATGCATGTGAGATTCTTGGTTTGACGGGAGAGCAAGCTGTTATCTTGCCCTCTACTAACCAGATCAATTTGATGTTGAGTAAAAAAGTTCGCGATGCAATCAAAGCCAAGCGCTTCCATATCTACACAGTTGAACGGGTAGATGAAGCGCTTGAATTATTGTTAGGAGAGCATCCGGGGGTTAAAGATAAGGATGGAAATTATCCTGTTCGATCAATGTATGGATCTATTTTGCAAAAGTTCGATGCATTGCGTACTGCAGAAAATGAACAAGAAGGTGCGTAGCGCCTTAGTTGATTTTGCGAAATGTTAAATTGATTCGAGGCTCTTTTATATGTCGTTGTTTGGGTATCTGATGCTTCCAGTGAGTTTGAACGTCTGGTGACATCACCAACAAGGTGTTGTGTTTTAGCTCTATCGACTGTTTGGTTTCGATGCCATCATTTGGCTTGAGTTCGAACTTTCGTGTTATACCAAGCGATACCGATGCGATTGGAGTATCAGAGTCCAGCTCTGACTCATCGTCGCTATGCCAAGAAACGGAATCTTGCCCGTCTCGGTACTGATTGATCAATACTGAGTTGTAAGCGCAACTGGTCAGTATTTCGACTCGCTCTTTGATGGTTAACACTGCATCATGCCAAGGTGTCGGCTGGAATAATTTGCCGGAGTAGTTGTAGCTATTTTCCGCATCTCCCATCCAAACTTGCAGCCTTGGAATACGTTGATAGCGGCCATAAACTCGTATTTCTGGTTGTTGCCAATTCAGTTCATCCAATAGAATTTGAAAAAGTTGCCCGGCTGTATGGTCATCGAGAAACGGCGAAAAAAATGAAAGATTACCCCCTGACAACTGAATCAGTTCTGGTTCATTTTGCTTTGGAAGGCTTTCATTAAATAAACTTTCCTGATTCATTGTGCGATCGCCTCAATGCATGTTGGAGAATAACTGTTAGTTAGGCGTGAGTTTTTAAGTAGGTCAGTATTACATGAATATACTTGTTTTTATTCTTCTTGGTTTATTTTCCGTTCAATCATATGCGCTTGAATATCACGGGGTATTAACTCAAGGCGGCGTGCTCTTTGGGAAGAGCTCAGATGGTGGTGAAATACGTTTAAATGGCCGAAGGGTAGAGGTGAGTGACTCTGGCTATTTTGTTGTCGGTTTTGGGCGGGATGCGCAGCTAAACCAAATGCTGATTCATTCTACTGAACAAGGTGCACAAGAGTATCCTCTGACCCTAAAAAAACGTGATTATAAAACCCAATATATTGAAGGAGTCCCGCAGAAGACTGTCAATCCACCACCTGAGCGTTTAGAGCGAATCCGTAAAGAAACGGCTTTGGTCAAATCAGCGCGCAAAACAATGCTTGATCGAACCGATTTCATTACAAAGTTTGTGGTGCCATCAGAGGGGAGAGTTACGGGTGTATACGGAAGTCAGCGTGTATATAACGGTGTCCCTAAGCGGCCTCATTACGGCATTGATTATGCCGGCCCAACAGGTGATCCGGTAATCGCTCCAGCGAGTGGTGTTGTGACGCTAGTTCATCCTGATATGTATTACTCGGGCGGAACGCTTATCGTTGATCACGGCTACGGTCTGAGTTCCACTTTTATTCATTTAAGCGAAATCTTGGTGGAAGAGGGTGATGAGATTCGCCAAGGCGACGTGATTGCAAAGATTGGCTCAGGTGGTCGATCTACAGGGCCTCACCTTGATTGGCGTATGAACTGGCTGGACCAACGTGTTGATCCAGCCTTAGTGCTTGATATTGATTTGCCTAAAGGTTTTTAGCGTCCTAGCAAACTTTGGCCGCAAACGCGCACAACATTACCGTTGATCGCTTGTGATGCTGATTGGCACATAAAGGCGATGACCTCAGCGACGTCAATTGGTAAACCTCCTTGTGAAAACGCGTTTGATCGGCGTCCTACTTCTCTTGGCACAAAAGGTACCTTGCTTGTCATTCTGGTTTCTATGAACCCTGGTGCGACAGCATTAATGGTCATGCCGTTAGAGAGTGAGCTTGCCATAGCCTGTGTATAACCGGCTAGCCCACCTTTCGAACACGCATAATTTGTTTGGCCGAAGTTGCCAGCTATGCCAGAAATAGAGCTGACGCCGACTATTCGTGCATTCTTTGCGAGTGCTTTTTTCTCTATCAAAGCTTCATTAATTTTGATGATCTTTTCAAGATTGAGGTTGAGCACGCTGTCCCATTGCTCCGGTCTCATATTTCGCAAGGTTTTATCGCGGGTGATACCTGCGTTGTGCACAACAATATCAATTACTCCCAATTGAGATGTGATTGAACCAAGTAATTCTTCAACTGCATCTGTGGTTGTTAGATCAAGCGCTATCGCATGTCCGCCGATGCTTGAAGCAAATTGCGTGAGTGGTGCTTGGTTGATAGGTATGTCTAGGCAGACAACGATCGCGCCGTCTCGTGCAAGTACGCGGGCTGTTTCAGCGCCGATGCCAAATGCTGCGCCTGTTACCAAGGCAATTTTTCCTTTAAGGGGTTTATGCCAGCTTGGGGCGACCGTACGGGTATTAGAAACAGTCAGAGATTGACCAGTAATGTAAGAAGATTTTCGCGAAAGCAAAAAGGCTAGAGCTGGGTAGCAGTTTTTATCTGCGCCGCTCTCAACTTCTATAAG
The DNA here is from genome assembly GCF_001635355.1 of Oleiphilus sp. HI0125. Classification (NCBI taxonomy): domain Bacteria; kingdom Pseudomonadati; phylum Pseudomonadota; class Gammaproteobacteria; order Oceanospirillales; family Oleiphilaceae; genus Oleiphilus; species Oleiphilus sp. HI0125. The sequence goes on along the minus strand of NZ_LWGF01000901.1, from coordinate 33,852 downwards.
ATTTGCACTTGCGCCTTTTGCGCCAATTTCCTTCGCTAATGATCGAACAAAGCTTCGCGTGCCCTCAATGCAGGCGTTGTTTTCAGGGCTTTTTTCATCGCTAGTGCGATTTGTAATTACGATAACTCTGCCGTTCTGCTTTAAATGTTTCAGGGCGTGATGAAAGTAGACATAAAGCGACTTCAAGTCGGACGCCGTCTCAAACCCAGTAGCATCAAATATAATGCCTTTAAATTTATGATTTGATGTTTGTGCAAAGTTGATGAGCTCAAGCTTTTGCTTGGCGCTATTGTGTTTATTAAATAGAGCGGCTTTCTTAGGGTCATCCCAGTAAGGGCTCGCGAGTTTAATTTGATCAGCTTGTAATTCGTTGATCAATTTACGGGTAGCCTTAGCGCGGATGCCGCCACCAATCAAAATTCGTCCGCGTGGTTGTTCCATGGAGTTATCAGGAGAGCGTTTTAAAATCGGAGGGCTAGGCAAGCCAACGCTATCGAATATAGTCTTACCAAAACTGGACTGAGCAATACGGGTATAAAAATCGTGCATGTTTCTACTTTTAAATGAATAAGTTAGCCAATTGTTGTTAGCGTGCTAGGCTATTAAGTAATAGTATTGTGGACTTTTTAAAACTTAAATGGTAGAGATGCATTGTCGGCATTTCAGGTAGTAATAAATGATGAAACCTAATAGCGAACTAAATATGAATGATATGGCTAGCGAAGCGGTCGCTGAGCAATGGTTTACGTATTTAAAGAAGCAGAGCCAGGCGCGCTTGATGATAGCTGCAGTGCTTTTTATCGCTTTATTGTCGAGTGTTGGATTCGGTCTTAAATTCTACATGGATAACCAAACCTTAAATTCTGAGCTCATTCAAAAGATTAGTCAGATTGACGGTTTAAAAACGAATTTGTCTGACAAATCGGCTCAACTTGTTGAAGTAACTAAAGACCTCGTTGAGTCCGAAAAGAAAAGAGGTTTCTTAGAGCAAATTAAAGGTGATACTGCTTCTCAGCTTGGCGTGGCTGAACAAATTATCGATATGCAAAAGCAAAAAATCATCTTGCTGGAATCGGAATATCAAAACAGCATCAATGTGACGGCAGAGCTTGAGTCACAATTGCAAAGTGTAGAAGGGCAGGCACAGCAGTTGGCCCAAGACTTAGATGCATCCCGCAATGAATTGGGGCAGCGATCTTCAGCCTACAAGGCTTTAGTTAAACGTCAGAAAGATACGCGTCTTGAGGTTGATCGCCTAGCAAAAGAACTCGAAATGGCACAGTCGAGTCGTGAGATTTCGCGCAAGGCATTGGCTCAGTCGAAAATCCAAGTGTCTAAACTCAAAAAGGACCTAACGAGTGTTAAAGCTGAACTTGCTCAAATAAAGGCGGATAATATTGCTGAAGAAGAGCAAGTTGTTGAAGTTGAGTCAAAAGCTGAAGAACACTTATCGCTTGCGGTTCAACCTATTGTTGCCCAACCAAAAATAGGGCCTGCTGGTGATATTGTTGATCCCAACGCGCTAATGATTCCATAGTCAAAATTGTATTTAAGAAGCGGGCTTAAGCCCGCTTTTTTTATGTCTGTTTCGCTCTCTAGTTAGTCCTTATAAGAATTAAATTGTGAACTGTCTTAGCTTGTTCTTTTTTACTCTAAACATAACTTTGTAGAACTTAGATATCTCACCTACAGTTAAGTGAGTAACAAGTTTTCATGCGTTGAATTGATCTTGATGAATTTTCTATTTTTTGTTCTAGAACCGTGTATTCGGTTGTTGTCTGGAGACAAATGTTAATGGCGACAAGCAAACATTTACAGCCTGAGTTTCTCATTACTCCTGAAGCAATTATTGAGTCTGCAAAGGGCTTAACTTCTTTCTATGGTCCCTTAGAAACTATTACTGGCTCTAGTGACGATTTCTGGACTGAGCTTGAGCGCTTCTGTGTTGAGTTACTGCAATATCCTCAAGCTTTGGAAGCTCTCTCGCGAATCTATGCTAATTCGATACTAGATTTTGAAAGAGGCTTATTCTGCGGAATGTTTAGTGTCTTAGTAGCACGTCGCTTAGGAATAAAAAAGGCGCGTATTCGATCCTTGTTTTATGCAGCTTTGCTGCAAGACGTAGGCTCATACATGGAAGACTATGGGATTAGCGATTACTTCAATATCGTGCGTGCGAAATTGGGTGGTAAGCCGAGCGTGTCTACCTCGAGTCAAAACCGAAGTCATGCTTTGGTTGGATCAAGTCTCATTGAAGATGTTATGTCTGATGATTCTCTTGTCGCTGAACTTGTTCTTCATCATCATGCAAAAGATGATGGCACAGGGTATCCGACTAACGTCGGCGAGAATCAACTTAGCATTGAACAGCAAATACTGATTGTTGCTAACGAAGTAAGCGATCTACTGGCTGAACGAGGCGGGTTCGATGATTTATATGATTGTATTGCCGAACTAAAACTCTCGAGTGTTATGTATTTTCGCGAGGTAAATGGTGCTGCGTATTCTTTATTAGCAGAGGCTGCGAATTCGAGCCATTATCATGCTCAATTATCTACCTCAGACGCTAAGGCATTGATGCAACTTGAAGCAATGTGTTCTTTTTCTGCAAATGCCTTGGCTTATAGTTCAGATTTGCTCGAGTTTGAGCATTACGCTTCTGTTCGACAACTGCGTGCATTGATCAAAAAGCTTGATTTACTCATGCGCGATACTGGTTTTGCACAAGCATTGGATAAAAAGTGCGGAAATAGCGTGGCAATATATTTACAGGCTTTACCAAACTTTTTAGAAAGAATTATGGCGAAACTCAAAACAGTTCAAAAATCATTGCCTCAAGATGCGGCAAGCAAAGCGAGTGATTTGAACAGTGAGTTAAAATCGCTTATTTCGTCGCTTAAGCCAAATAAGGCATTCTCGTTATTTAGCTAGTCAAAAGTTCATTAGTATCGCCTATCGACATACTGTGGAAGGTGTATCAGAAATGCTCTTAAAACTTCTTTATTGTTGCTGCCCAACAAGAAATTGATCCTCAAGAAGTTTTAAGGGTATCCAATGCAACAAGAGTTTGTTCGCGCATCTCAACTTCATCAGCAAGGCAAGCTTGTTGAAGCAGAAAACATATATCGAAGCTTATTAGATAACGATAAAGAGAATCCTCAGTTAAATGCCCGCTTAGCATCTGTTTTAGTTCAAACTAAGCGAGCTACCCAGTCTCTTTCGCATTTCTCTATTGCTATTGATGGTTTGCCCGATGAAGATGCATTAATTCAGCATGCTGCCGATGTGGCAGCCAAGCTTGGTGAAAATGTATACGCGTCTAAATGGATGGGTTTATTGCTTCAACGCCACCCCAATAACTTAGCGCTAGCAGGTCAATATGTCGGTGTTTTAATTGCTAATCATCAAGAGCAAGAAGCACTAACTCTCGTCAACGAACTAATTAAAAAACAGCCCCAGAATCCACAGTTTCTGAACGTCAAAGGAATGGCGTTGAGCCGCTTAGGTGAGGGCGATAAAGCATATAAGTTTTTTGAAAAAGCCTTGCGACTTAATTCCGGTCAAATCGGTATCGTGCGCAATCTTATTATTCATGGAAAGGGAAAGAAGCAGCCTTTACTTGATGAGATTATTCCCCAGTATGAGCAAAAGCTTCGTCAGGGTGGTTTGCCAGCTGATGCGAAGATGAATTTGGCCTATGTTGTCAGTATGCACTATGACAAAAAAGGCGATAAGTCGATGAGTTTTGAGTATTTGAAGCAGGGTAACGACTTAAATCGTTCTGGCTACCAATATGCACATACGCAGACGCAAAGCATGTTCGCGATGCTGCAGAAAGCAATGACTCCCGAGCTGATAGAAGCGTTGGCTAATAAACCGAAGATAGAGGATGGAGCTGCTCCAATCTTTATTCTGGGCATGCCTCGTTCGGGCACTACTTTGATCGAACAGATTTTGTCGAGTCATTCAAAAGTAGGGGCTGAAGGTGAGTTAAAAACGCTTTCAGAGTGTTTTTCTAAGCACAACGATCGCATTATGCAGAGCGACTCCGTCGATGAGATTGCGACTGCATTACACGCGGCGTTTGCAGAGTATTTAGGGCAAGTACGCGCAATGCAATCTCAGCGTGATGAGCCCTTGCCGGTCTACTTTACCGATAAGATGCCCTACAACTACATGATGAGTGCTTTTATTGCAGCAGTGTTGCCAGAGGCGAAGATCATACATTGTACGCGTAATGCGAGTGAAACATGTTTCTCTATCTATAAACAAAACTTTAGTGGGAATCATGGCTACACAAATGATTTACGCGAGCTTGGTATGTATTACAACCTCTATAAGCAACATATGGAGTTGAATACGTCTCTGTTTCCTAAGCGAATTTATGAGGCAAACTATGAAAATATGATTGCTAATTCTGAGCAGGAGATTGCGCGTCTACTCGAGTATTGTGGGCTTGAAATGGAGACAGACTGCTTAATGTTCCATAAGAACAAGCGCGCAGTACGCACCGCTTCTGTGGCGCAGGTTAGGCAGCCAATTTATAAAGACGCAGTAAAAGCATCGAAGCCATTTGAAGAGCAGCTAAAACCTTTGAGTGAGGTGTTAGAGAGTGGCGAAGGACGCTTGTAAGGTTTGCCAGAAAACAAAAAAGCCGACTCAGATAGTCGGCTTTTTTGTGCTGAGCAACAAAGACTAACGACGTCTAAACAAAGGCGTAGGTTGCTCATTAGACGCTTGATAAGCTTCTGTAAATTCGCCAAGAGAAGATAGCGCGAGCTCTGTATCGACATCGTCACGCATATCAAAGGCATTAAAACCGCAACGCTTAAGGTATGACAACTGGTCCAGCAGTACGTCACCGATTGCGCGAAGTTCGCCTTCAAAGTTCAAACGCTCGCGAGCATAACGTGCAATTGAATAGCCACGACCATCCATAAATTTAGGAAAGTTAATCGCGATAACTGGCAAAGTTTTCGCTGTTTCGGGTAGCTCTTCTGGTTGCTCTTCACTGTCGATCCAGATGCCCACGTTTCCAGCATTAAGAACAGCTTCTTGGTTCGCCATAAAAAACGCCATCGGTACGATGGTGTTTGCTTTTACGTCACCTTCGTAGTCTTTTGCAAGCAACTCAAAAGTATTTGCTTGATCGCCGGTAAGATTAATCAGCTTTGGCATATACGCGCTCCTTGAATGGGTCCATGCCAATACGGCGATAAGTGTCGATGAAAAGTTCATCTTCGCTGCGATTCTCAACAAAAACATCAATCAACTTGGTGATAACATTCGGCATGTCTGCGCGCGCGAACGATGGGCCAAGGATCTTGCCGATGGAGGCATCTCGACCTGAATCACCACCTAGGGACACTTGGTAGAACTCTTGGCCTCGCTTATCTACACCTAGTACTCCAATGTTACCAACGTGATGGTGACCACAAGCATTCATACAGCCAGAGATGTTTAGATCGATCTCTCCTAGGTCATACAAGTAATCCATGTTGTCGAAAGTAAGCTGAATTTGCTCGGCAACCGGGATAGATTTTGCGTTGGCTAGGCCACAGAAATCACCACCAGGGCAGCAAATCATATCGGTTAACATGCCAAGGTTTGGTGTCGCGAAACCGACGGCTTGTGTTTCTTTCCAAAGAGCATGTAATTGATCTTCACGAACGTCAGCAAGAACGAGGTTTTGATCATGGGTTACACGCACTTCTCCGAAGCTGTAGCGGTCAGCTAGATCAGCAACAATATCAACTTGGCGATCTGTAGCATCACCCGGTGGAATGCCTGTTTTCTTGAGCGTAAGCGTAACGATGCGGTAGCCATCAACTTTGTGATCGTTTGTGCAGCGTTTTATCCAGTTCGCAAAGCCTTTTGATTCTTCTTGCGCAGCGACAAACTCAGCGCAGTTGCGCTCAAGATTCTCATAAGCTGGTGCAGTAAAGAATGCTTTTACACGTGAAATTTCTTGCTCTGTCAGCTGGTTTTCTGAGTCTTTCAGGAAAGCCCATTCAGCTTCGACTTTCTCTTTGAAAACAGCCGGAGTTAGCGCTTTTACTAAGATCTTGATACGCGCTTTGTATTTATTGTCACGACGACCATGACGGTTGTAAACACGAAGGATCGCTTCTAGATAGGTAAGAAGATCTTTCTCAGCAACAAAGTCATTAATCAATGAGCCGATAATCGGAGTACGACCCAAGCCGCCGCCGACAAATACTTTAAAGCCAACTTGGCCTTCAGCATTTTTTACGATTTCTAAGCCGATGTCGTGAACAGCAATCGCTGCACGATCTGCACTTGGACAAGCATTTACAGCAATTTTGAACTTGCGAGGTAAGAACGCGTATTCAGGGTGTAAGGTTGACCACTGACGAATGATTTCGCAGTAAGGGCGCGGATCGACGACTTCATCATCGATGACGCCAGCGAATTGGTCTGTAGTGGTGTTACGAATACAGTTGCCACTAGTTTGAATAGCATGCATTTCTACGTCAGCAAGCTGGCGAAGCATTTCTGGTACGTCTTTAATTTCTGGCCAGTTGAACTGAACATTTTGACGTGTAGTGAAGTGCACGTAGCCTTTGTCGAAATCACGTGATAATTGCGCGAGCTTACGAAGCTGTGTGCTGTTGATCATTCCGTAAGGGATCGCAACACGAAGCATTGGCGCATGACGTTGAACGTAAAGACCGTTTTGAAGGCGCAGTGGCAAATACTCATCTGCCGCAAGCGTGCCTGCAAAGTAACGATCGGTTTGACCTTGAAATTGGGCAACGCGCTCTTTAACAATGCGCGAATCCACTTCGTCGTAAATATACATACTGGCTTTTACCGTTACTGACGTAGTTATAAGTTGTAATGTTGGAGCTAATACTAGGGGCGCGATACTAGCAGTTTTGATAAAGCATCAAAACTGCTAAAAACTAATAATTCTATGCGTTTTAGTAATTAAACTCTTAAAGCCGCCTCATTTTCTCTTAAGCGTCGTAATTGAGCACCGGCGATAGCCACTTTTCGCATACTTCAACGCTCATATTTTTACGTTCGGCATAACGAATGACCTGATCCTTCGTTATTTTCCCAACAGAAAAGTACTTTGACTCAGGATGCGAGTAATAAAAGCCACTGACTGATGCCGCTGGCGTCATCGCGAAGTGTTCGGTGAGCTCCATGCCTACTTCTTGTTGCGCATTCAAAAGAGCAAATAGCGTTTCTTTTTCGGTGTGGTCAGGGCAAGCTGGATAGCCCGGCGCAGGACGAATGCCTTGATATTTTTCTTTGATCAGCGCTACGTTATCAAAGCTTTCTTCAGATGCATAACCCCAATGCTCTTTGCGAACTTTTTCATGCATATACTCGGCGAATGCTTCGGCCAATCGATCAGCTAGCGCCTTGATCATAATCGCGTTGTAGTCATCAGCCGCAGCTTCGAATTCATTTGCAATCTCTTCAACGCCAAGACCCGCGGTAACTGCAAATCCTCCTATATAATCTTCAATGCCTGAATCGCTTGGTGCGATAAAGTCAGCGAGGGACATCGTAGGGCTAAGCTGGCCTTCGACTGTTTTCTCTACCTGCTGGCGAAGGTGATGTAAGCGCGCGAGTTCTTCCGTTCGGCTTTCATCTTTGTAAACCACGACAGTATCATCATCTTCAGTCGCGGCAGGCCAGAAACCAATCACGCCACTTGCTCTGATACGTTTGTCTTCGAGCATTTCAGTTAGCATGGCTTGTGCATCGTTATAAAGACTCGTAGCCGCTTCACCAACAACCTCGTCTTTTAGGATTTTTGGAAACTTGCCTACTAAGTCCCAAGATATGAAAAACGGTGTCCAATCAATGTAATCGACGAGTTCTTTGAGGTCGATGTTTTCAAATACTCTTGTGCCGGTAAATGCAGGCTTCGGTGCTTGATAACTGTCCCAGTTTAAAGAAACTTTGTTGTCGCATGCTTTGTCATAGCTAAGCATTGATTTCTGGCTAACTCGGTTGGCACGGCGGACGCGCACTTTCTCATATTCGTCTCGAATGTTTGCAACAAACTCATCACGTTGGCCTTCGCTAAGTAGTGAAGTCGCAACGCTTACTGAGCGGGAAGCATCCGTTACGTAGATAACGGCATTGTTGTCGTATGCCGGTTCAATTTTAACGGCTGTGTGCGCTTTAGATGTTGTTGCACCGCCAATCATTAATGGTACGTCTAAGCCTTCGCGCTGCATTTCTTTAGCGACGTGAACCATCTCGTCAAGCGATGGAGTGATGAGGCCGGATACACCAATCACATCAACGTTATGTTCTTTCGCTGCTGCGATGATTTTATCGGCAGGAACCATGACACCAAGATCAATGACTTCATAGTTGTTACACTGAAGTACAACACCCACGATATTTTTGCCAATATCGTGTACGTCACCTTTAGCGGTCGCCATCAAAATTTTGCCCTTGCTCTTCTGGCCTTCGCCTTTTTCTTCTTCAATAAAAGGAACAAGATGTGCAACAGCTTGCTTCATTACGCGTGCGCTCTTTACCACCTGTGGAAGGAACATTTTGCCCGCGCCGAATAAATCACCAACGACATTCATGCCATCCATTAATGGGCCTTCAATGACTTCAATCGGGCGATCCGCTTCTATCCGTGCTTGCTCAGTATCTTCAACGATATAAGTGGTAATACCTTTTACCAAGGCATGCTCGAGTCGTTTATTAACGGGGAGTTCTCGCCATTCGAGGTTCTCGGCTTTTGTTTCGCCGACTGCACCGCGGAACTTATCGGCGATTTCAAGCAAGCGATCCGTTGCGTCGTTACGAGTATTTAGTACGACATCTTCAACGCGTTCTTTTAGTTCAGGGTCGATTTCATCGTAAATCACTAATTGTCCCGGGTTTACGATGCCCATATTCATTCCAGCTTTGATTGCGTGGAATAAGAAAACAGAGTGGATGGCTTCGCGCACTGCATCGTTTCCTCGGAATGAGAACGATACGTTACTCACACCACCAGAAATATTGGCGTGAGGCAGATTTTCTTTGATCCAGCGTGTTGCTTCGATGAAATCAACGGCATAGTTGTTATGCTCTTCGATACCTGTCGCGACGGCAAAGATATTTGGGTCGAAGATGATGTCGGCTGGTGGCATACCTAAGCCAACAAGAATGTCGTAAGAGCGCTTACAAATTTCTATTTTTCGCTCGAATGTGTCAGCTTGCCCAGTTTCGTCGAAAGCCATGACGACCACGGCAGCGCCATAGCGCATACACATTGTGGCGTACTTAATAAAAGACTCTTCGCCTTCTTTTAAGCTGATGGAGTTTACGACAGCCTTACCTTGAACGTGACGCAAACCTTCTTCAATTACTTCCCACTTAGAGGAGTCAACCATGATCGGCACGCGTGCGATATCAGGCTCAGAAGCAATTAGGTTCAAGAAAACTTTCATTGCGTCGGCAGACTCAAGCATGCCTTCGTCCATGTTGATGTCGATGATTTGTGCACCATTTTCTACTTGGTCACGCGCGACATCTAAGGCTTCTTCAAATAGCTCTTCTTTAATTAAACGCAAAAAGCGGCGAGAGCCTGTTACGTTGGTGCGTTCTCCTACGTTGATGAACAGTGAGCTTTCATCCGCAACAAAAGCTTCTAAGCCAGACAAGCGTACTTTGGGATCGATAACGGGAATTTTACGAGCAGAGTGCTTGCTTACTTTTTCAACGATGGCGGAAATATGCTCAGGAGTTGATCCGCAACAGCCACCAATAATATTGATCGAATTACTCTCAGCGAAGGTTACTATGATGTCTGCCATTTCTTCAGGTGTCTGATCGTATTCGCCAAACTCGTTCGGTAAACCTGCATTTGGGTGTGCGCTTACATATGTTTCTGCCTTTGCTGATAGCTCTTCGATATAAGGGCGCAAGGCGTCAGCACCGAGCGCACAGTTAAAACCAACACTTAATGGATTACAGTGATCAACAGAATATAAGAATGCTTCTGCGGTTTGACCTGACAAGGTACGGCCCGAGGCATCTGTGATAGTGCCGGAAATCATGATTGGCAGTTTAAAACCAGCGTCAATAAAGTATTGTTCGGTGGCGTAAATCGCAGCTTTTGCATTCAAAGTGTCGAAAATAGTTTCGATTAAGATGATGTCTGAACCGCCTTCAGATAAGGCTTTTACTGCTTCATAGTAATTGTCATAAAGTTCTTCGAATGTGACATTACGGTAGCCCGGATTGTTCACGTCTGGGCTTATTGATGCAGTTCGAGATGTTGGGCCTACAGCGCCGGCAACAAAGCGCGGGCGAGATGGATCTTTAGCGGTTTTCTTATCAGCTTCTTCACGAGCGATGCGAGCGGCTTCAAAATTTAGCTCATACACTAACTCTTCCATGTTGTAGTCCGCTTGAGACACTTTGGTGGAGTTGAAGGTGTTGGTTTCGATAATATCGGCGCCGGCGTCCAAGTACTGTCGATGAATCTTCGCAATGGCATCGGCTTGAGTAAGGCATAAGAGGTCGTTATTGCCCTTTACGTCTTGATCAAAGTTTTTGAAACGTTCACCACGATAATCTTCTTCGGTGAATCCGAGGCGTTGAATCATGGTTCCCATCGCACCATCGAGAATCAAAATGCGTTCATCGATTGCCTTTAATAGGGCGTCAGTGCGTAAAGCTTTGTTCGTCATGCGTGTACCTGTGTGCCTAGATTCGTCGGCCTAAGAGCTATGTATAAAGGGAGTTCGGCTATAAATTTCGCGCAATATTACCTGATTCAAAACTATATTGAAATATTTTGATATAGTTTATACCTGACTAAATTACTAAGGCTTTTATCTTGGGTCCAAAAAGCATAGAATTACGCCAAATTTTCGAGGGTATTTATATGGTTACAGTTTCCGAATCGGCACAAACCTACTTAGGGCAATTAATAGGGCGTCAAGACGAGCCTGGTATGGGCGTTCGTATGTTTGTGACGCAGCCTGGTACTAAGGGTGCTGAAACTTGCTTGGCGTACTGTAAGAAGGAAGATATCGTTCCTGATGATACGGTAGTTGAGCTTGAAGGTTTTAAATTGTACGTCGAAACTAAAAGTATTCCTTACTTGGAAGAAGCGTTTGTTGATTACGCCGAAGAGAAAATGGGCGGGCAGTTAACGATCAAGGCTCCAAACGCAAAAATGCCACGAGTTGATGAAAACTCAAGTGTTGAAGAGCGTATTCGCTATCTGTTAGTCACTGATATTAATCCTGGCTTGGCATCGCATGGCGGTGAAGTAAGTTTGGTTGAGCTGACTGAAGATAATGTCGCTGTACTGAAGTTTGGTGGTGGTTGTCAGGGGTGTAGTGCTGTATCAATTACACTTAAAGATGGCGTTGAGAAGCGTTTACTTGAGGTGATTCCTGAGCTCTCTGGCGTTAAAGACTCTACTGACCATACTGTTACAGATAACGCGTATTATAAATAGTCAGAGCGCTTGAAAAGACGCTGGCAGCCCGACGTCTTGCGCTTTAAATTAAAACCTATCTTTTTCTCGGTCGTCCCAAGCTTTTTGTGCTTTCTCAAGCGCTTTTTCTTGGCTTATATCTTTCTCAATTTGTTTCAGTGCGATCGCCGCTGTAGATACGACAGCAGCAACGCCATATTCGTCGTCTGTTTTCCCTCGCCAGAGCGATACCATATCTTCAAACGAAAGTTCGCTCGGCTTGACGTGACGTTTTCCAAATAGTTTTGGCCAGGTCTCTTGGTTCAACTCTCCATTCAATAAGTTAAATGTTGTGCAGTCGTTATCTGGATTGCGCTCAATTTCGCCACCCTCTCCTTTAAGGGTGATGCAGCTTGAATAATCTAACAGTTGCGCAGCTTCTTGATGTAAAGGTAAGTAAGGAGGGTGGAAAACACCTTGAATTACATGTTCGCTATCGAGAGGGTTGATCAGTCGTGATAGTGAGTGAACAGGGGAGCGCAGCCCGAGTGTATTTCTTAAGTCAATAAGGTCGGCGAGTCTTGGGCTGATAGCTTGCAGAGGCATATAGCAGAAGTTGCCCTCATTAAGCGCACTCTCGCACTTGCTCCAGTTTTCAGCTTTTGCTAAGCCAAGTTTGTCGATGATGGTTTCGGTATAAATGCGATTGTTTGTGTGCCCGCTGACGCCGTGCATGAAAACTCTATATCCCATGCTTGCGACTAAGTATGCGGAGTAGACAAACCAAGGGAGATATCTGCGTTTCCCAGCATACGAAGACCAGTCTATATCAGCATTAATATGTGCAGGTGCAGCAAGAGCGTTTTTAACGGCACGAACGAAACCAGCAAGTTCTTCTGATGTTTCTTCTTTGACGCGAATAAGCATTAAAAAAGCGCCGATCTGAATGTCTTCTACTTCGCCGTTTAGCACCATTGTCATTGCATCTAATGCTTCTTCATACGTGAAAGAGCGGCTGCCTTTTTTGCCTTTGCCTAGTATGCGCACGTATTGCGCAAAGGGATGCTCTTCTGCGCTTTGTCTAATATTGTCATGGATACGGACATCGTTACTCATATAAGCTACTTCCTTATTTGTATGAGGTTAGAGGCAGTTGGTAGGCTTTGGTAGGCCTGCTATTTTACTTGCATATTTCGCGGGACTTCCTGGGAAAAGTTGCATCAGGTAAATACTATTGCCTTTCTTTTCGCCAAGCTGTTGCTTCACGGTCTTAACTAAAATGCGCATGGCTGGGGAGAGCTCAAAATCTTCATAGAATTTGCGCAATAAAAAGATGATTTCCCAATGCTCAGGGCTTAGCGTGATGCCTTCTTCTTCAGCGATTTGTAAAGCAACATCTTCATTCCAATCGTTAAGGTTGACTAGAAATCCTTGAGGGTCTCGTTCAATCATGTTTCGTCTTATCGGGTCCAGGAAATAACTTTAGTGTGCTCACAGCTTAATTGGACAAACATTTCGTAGTTACAAAGTATGACTTGCTTGTTCAGCGGCGGCTCTAATCCTCTCGACAAGGTGTCGCTCTCAAGAGTGTATATATGCGGTATGCGCTCAAGTATGCGATTAACTAAGGACAAGTCTGTCGTTGCATAGCAAGCGTCCTCGATTAGTATTACGTCGTCAGTGTCATTGAGGCCGTTGATGAGAGTTTCCCAATCGCTTTTTGAGGATGGTGGCAGATTGATTGAATGTAAAGTGCTCATATAGCTGGCTCTGCTAGAAACGAATAACGGTGTCAAATTTTTCGAAAAGGCTGTTTAACTCGTTGTTCGCTACTTCAATAATGTTCTTATGTTCGGCATGGATCTTTGCTTTCAATGATTCTTCAGTGTTTCCCAACAGGTAAAGATCTTGAATTCCATAGATGGGGAATGCTTTAAAAGCTTTAGGTAAGTTCTTTCGTCCAACAGATTCAGGCGTTTGATTTGGAATGAGTTGAAAGGACGCGTCACCCTCAAATAATAAACTTACTTCTTGCTCAAAGCTGGCCGCTGCTAGAGCTAGGTCGACAGCCTCCTGATTAGCCGAATTAGCCATCGGGGCCTTGGTGAGATAGATCAAAATAGATTTTGTATTTGTCATGCTTAAGCTCCAAAGGTGATCAATCGATCAGCTTGGATATTGGCCTCTACAAGTTGTCCGAGGCCAGATAGCTCGAATGCAGAATGTATATTGTATGAGTCTTTGTTGTGACGCTCTGCTTCATTTTGATCAATGACGCCTCTGCGTGCAGCTGCTGCAATGCAGGTCACGGCATCAATGCTATTTGCTTCAATAAAGTCGGTCCATTCATTGAAAATGTTGATTTCATCTTGAGGTGGTGTAGCTAATCGATTCGATAGTTGTATGCCGTCTTGATATAGAAAAACGCGATAGATTTCATGGCCTGCAGCTATTGCTGCCTTGCAATACTGAAGAGCGGAATAAGGTGCTTGGCTGCTATAGGGTGAGCCTGTAACAAGTATGACTAGTTTCATAGAAGCTATTGTAGCGATGTGGTCGTAGTTTGTTGAGACTGAAAATGAAAAAGCCCCGCGAAAGCGAGGCTTTTTGCTGATGATCTATTCGAACCTATTCATCTCCAGCAAAAGCTGTCAGCAATTGAAGCAAGCTCAGGAACAAGTTGTAGATTGAAACGTACAAGCTGATTGTCGCCAATATGTAGTTTCTTTCACCGCCGTGGATAATCGCACTTGTCTGGAAGAGGATCGCAGCAGAAGAGAAAATAACAAAGCCAGCTGAGATCATAAGCTGCAAGCCCGGCATACTCGTAAAAAAGCCAATTAGCATTGCGCCTAACAATACAAAGAAGCCGATTGTTAAAAAGCCAGCTAAGAAGCTGAAATCTTTACGCGTAATCAGTGCATACGCAGAAAGGCCAAAGAATGTGAAGGCTGTTAAGCCAAGTGCGTTAGCAACAATTGGCATTGCGCCGGCACCAGCGAACATTCCAATGATCGGGCCAAGCGTGTAACCCATGAAACCTGTTAATGCAAAGGTGCTTACCAAGCCCCAAGCGCTGTTGCTTAGCTTTGCAGTTAAAAAGAATAGGCCGTAGAAGCCAACAAGAGTAACGATAATGCCAGGGCGTGGTGCATCCATTGATAGGTATGCAACGAATGCTGAGAACGCAATAGTTAAACCCAAAAGCATGTAAGTATTCTTCAATACAGAAGACACGTCTGCGCCAAGAGCCGCTTGGCTGTTACCCATAACTTGCGCTAACTTATCTTGCTCAGCGGTCGCTACTTTTGACTGAGGAAACTGTTTATCCTGCATGAAATAACTCCAGTTTTATGGCAGAAAATGATTCATAACTCCTACGTCATATAATAGGGCCATAGATCAAAAAAACAACTCACAAAACTTTCAGAAAAATCGAAAATAAAGCGTTGACACCCCCAAATAAATCATTAATATACGCCTCCGTTGTCGCAAGTCGGGCAACGTCGAAATGCGGTGAGCTGCCAGAGTGGTTGAATGGACTGGTCTTGAAAACCAGCGAGGGTTAATAGCCCTCCCGGGGTTCGAATCCCTGGCTCACCGCCATTTTTCTCTTTAATTTTCAGTAACTTACGATTGATAAACTGATTTGGTGCGATAATGGTGCTGAAATCAGGCTTCTTTTTCCGGCTCTGTACGATCAAATTCTTTGCTGATTCCCATTATTCCGCAGATTAGCTTTGCCATGTTCGCGCGATCTTGAGGAATAATGCTTACGGGTGGTTTCTGTACTACTGTGACCTAGTAGTGTGGACACTAAATCAATTGGAACTATTTCGTGAGCAACATAGATGAGAATGCATGCCGACAACGGTTTGCACCTCGATGTCCAACGCCAGCTTTTTTAAGATCGTCGTATAGTCATTTTTTACAGCGCGTTTTTACCAGATATCATCAGGATACTCACAGGCGTCGTACCGAAATATAGATCGCAGGTTCTCGGTTCGGATAGTAACATTATTTCGTCGTCGCATATGAAATTTTTCAGCAGGCAGGTCGTGTGTAAGTGTGAACTGCTCTTTTAGAATGTTTATTGCTGGCTGCAGAAGATGTATGGTTTGACTTCGCAAAGGCTCTTTTGGAACCTATACTCCTCTGTAGTACGCGCTCTGCGGACCGTCAGAGTCCAGTTAACCTGGTCTAGGCCTTCCCAGGCTACAGTCGTCTGTTCTAAAAACAATAAACCCATTCAGTATTTGAACAGGAACATATTGATGGCCTAAGGGCGGTAATAAGCCCCACTTTTTTAGAAATTCGATTTTATCCAGTTCAGCGGATGTAAACGGATCAGCTTCGCTTTCTTTATCCTCATTTTCTTTTAGATTTTTATTCGAGTTGGAAGATTATTTTGATAATGCTCGGGTCTGTGGTTAGATTCCGCTATCGGCACCACTGTTTAAAGCCAGAACCCGCTTTTATAGCGGGTTTTGTCGTTGTAGGGCTTTTTCCCATTCAACACCTTATATCTCACTGTGTCGAAATTGTGACGTGAAAGGGAAGTTTGATTTATTTAGTGCTTCTTTATTGCCCAATGAAATCTCTAACTTCATCTTCAGTTAGTACTTCATATGGCCAGCGAGGGTATGTGTATAGGAAGTCGTTGCCACCCTCTTTAATTTTAATCGCTGCTTGTATCTTAAAGTATGTGCCTACCGCATGCTTTTTTCGCATCGCTGACGAACATTCGACAAACATGTTCTCATCAAAGCCTTGTCCCTTAACGGGGCTAGCTCAAATCGCATGTTTTGAGCCACCAGTTGTGTGATTGTAAGTTTTTACAATTACTTCTCTACATGTGGGCATATCCCTTGTCCTTTGTTTTGTTAATTTTATATCTTTGCTTTGAATCCCAAACTAAACACAACGCCCCTGCCATCTTCTCGGTTATTGGCAGTTAGCTCTGCTTGGTGTTTGTCTGCTATGAGTTTCACCACATGAAGTCCAAGGCCGAGATGAATGTCTTTGCCCGTTGAGCGTGTTGAAACCATGGGGCTGAATAGCTCCATGGATTTCTCCGTCGGGAGTAGGGGGCCATCGTTGTCTATCTCAACTACCAGTTGCTCATTTTGGTTTTTGATTCGCACAGTAATGTGGCCACCTTCGGCGCAAAAACTCTGTGCGTTATCCATAATCTTGTCGAACATTTGTTCTAAGCGCGATGCATCACCGAGAGTCTGAAATTCCTCGTCTACTTCAAACTCGACGTGCACCGGTTCTTCCCAATGATCAAAGTAACGATGCAGGAACTTAGTTAGATCTAAGCTGGAGAGCTGTTCTGATTGCATTGCGCTCTCTAAGCTCGCGGCCTCAGTAAGGTGCGCAGTGATTTGATGAAGTTGGTCCGCGCCTGCATCGATCCGTTCCAAGTAACGATTACCTTTGAGTTCTGGTTGCGTTTCAGTCAGTAATTCAATCGAGGTTTTGAGTTTATTTAGCGGGTTTGAAATCTCGTGACGCAAGGTCTGCGGTATACGTTCTAAGAACGAAGTATATGCACGTTGTTTTTGAAGCAGTTGCGTAATCGCGCGCGATAGATCGCCGATCTCGTCGGGGAAGTTTTTACTCGCCTGAATCTCTGTTTTTTCGATACGCCCATGTTCGTCAATCGAGCGCTGTGATTCTGCGTTTAACTGAGTAACACGGCGTACCAAAAAGAATGCGTATCCCACGAAAATGAGTATCACAATGCAAATAGCAAATGCCAAACGAAAAGCGATGGATCGTACTTTATCTTCTTCTTGAGCGAGCACATGACTTGCTGACTCATCAATCACTACAACACCTAGCACCTCGCCGCTTTCGGTAATCGGGAAGCACGAGACAATCTGCCTTAGCTCACCGTTATGATCACGCTTAAATTCAACAAGATCGTCACTTTGCTGCAGGGCGTTTTGCACGCACTGGGAGTCGAAAGGTTTTGGTTTATCACCCTTGTATGCATCGCGGCCTCCATAGGCCCATTCGCGCCCTTGCTTGTCGTAAATCCATAGTCGCGAATAAGTGGTCTGCAGCTGGTCGATTACACGTTGTAATTCTCTTGCATGAAGGCCTAAAGGATTGAGTTTGTCCTCCATCTGTTTGGGTAAACTCGCGACAATGGCGCTAGGTCCAAAAGCAGGATTGTCGTCAATGTCTACGACGGCTAAATGTAATCGTGCATCTTGGCCATCTAAGTCATTTTTGTTGATGCGCAATTCAAGGTTATAGCCCCAATAGGTCTCGCGCCAATAGCCTTGAATACCGGTTTTGTGGCTTGGAATGTATTCACCTGAAACAGGGTGTTTGGCATCAATACCGTACTTCCATTCGAGGTTGGTAAAATAACTTGCAAGGTCACCTTCACCTTGCGCTGGAATAATCACGCGGCGTAGCGCACCGAGTTGGTCTCGGAAGGTCAGTTGAATGTGATCGTTATAATCTAAACGTAAGTGATTGGGCTGGCGTGTTTGTACGTTACGATCCAGCACTGATAGCGCAATATACAAGTATTGTTCGTTTTGGGTGAGCGCCAAACCAAATTTGGTTTCTGTTGCCATGTTGGTGCTAGCGCTCCAGAGAGGAAAGCTGGAATTATGCGCCTCGATGATGGAGGTCTGATCACCCCAATCATCAAACTGTCCATCTAAGCGAATAGGGCTAGAGGTAGTAGGAGCGCTAAGAGCGTACTTTTCTAGTTCGCTGTCTTCATTTCCGGCCAGCAGTTTTGAGATATTGACCTGAGT
Organism: Oleiphilus sp. HI0125; assembly: GCF_001635355.1. Classification (NCBI taxonomy): domain Bacteria; kingdom Pseudomonadati; phylum Pseudomonadota; class Gammaproteobacteria; order Oceanospirillales; family Oleiphilaceae; genus Oleiphilus; species Oleiphilus sp. HI0125. Next base: position 15,648 of record NZ_LWGF01000901.1, on the reverse strand, counting down.
GGCCACCAAGCTTGTCGCGATGGCTTTAGTCTCAATCAACTGAACACGGCCCTGTGCAGAAATAGCGGTTTGCTGAATCTCCTTCCAGTACGACCACGTCAGTACAGGAATGACCAGTAACAGAAGGCTAAGAAAACTGATCTGCGCTTTAATGCCGAATCGTTGCATTAAGCAAGTTCCCAACGATAGCCGAAGCCGGGCTTGTTGCGAATCGCATTAAAGGCTTCGTCAATTTCATTGAACTTTTTCCGAACGTTCTTCACGTGAGAGTTGATCGTACCGGTCGTTACAACGCCTTGTCTGGTGCATGCGCAAAGATCATCATAAGAGCAGCCGGCGGCTCCCGAATCGACAATGGTGACGAATACTTGAAATTGTACTGCAGTGAGTGCAATGCTCTTGCCTTTCCATGTCACATATTGACGGTCGTGGTCTATGACAAGATCAGCCTCTGGCTGCAGAGCTTTTGTCTCGTTATTGATCGGAACACGACGCATATTGAAAATACGCATCGTGTTCTTCAGTCGCTCCGCTAAGAGGGATAAAGAGATGGGCTTAGTTTGGTAGTCCCACGCGCCTATACGAAAACCAAAGCCTTGATCGATTTCTTCACTTCTATCAGTTAAAAATACAATCGGTATATCCATACCTTGGTCTAATAAGGTGGTGCAAACAGTAAAGCCACCGTCATGATCGTCCTCTAATACAACATCTAAAAGTGCGATATCTGGATTAAGCGCAGGAATGCCTTCTAAAGCCGAACTGACATTCGAGAAACAATGGGTTTCAAAGCCTTTTGATTGTAAGTATTCCGCATAGTTTTGTTGTTGATCGAGATCGTCTTCGACAATGGCAATAACGGTGGACATAGGTGTGTTCGTCTTCTGTTTTTGTTGGCCTTACTGTAACGCAAAACCAATGGCCTATGGAGCCAAAATCCATAAATCCATAACTTCTCCATAATGCATCCATAGTATTGCTAGAAATGGGCGTTTTTGTCTTAAAGCTCCCAACCTTCCATAACTCCTCCATTGTGCTCCAGTGCCTCTCCATTACTTAGTTTTATCAAAACCGTTCAATAGCACTACGCCCAACGAAGCAAGGAACGAGCACTTAGAGCTACGTCATCTGCAAGGGATGCAAGTTGGGCGACCAAGCAAATACTTAAAAATAATGGAGAACGAAATGAACACACATTCAATAAAGAAAACCGCATTCGCCGCTGTACTTGCAACTGCTATGAGCCAGGCCGCTTTCGCACAATCATCAGCTTCAAGTGATGCACCACTTAATGAGGATTCAAATTCAGGAACCTACTGGGGTGTCGGTATTGGTACAGCACTAGGTGCCATCATTGGTGGCCCTGTTGGCGCAGCAGCCGGTGCAGCATTAGGTGGCAGCTTTGGGTATGGCCATGACCAAGGTGAGGCTTTAGAGGTGAGTGAGAATCAGCTCGATGCGCAGACCATGACACTCGCTAAGCTTGAATCTAAGTATGTGCAATCACAGCGCACCATCAGTAAGTTAAAAGTAAAGAACGCCAACATCACACGTGAAAACGCACTGCAGGCATCAGAGCTTGCCGACCTTCGCGCCCAAGAGATCACGGAGCGAGAGCAAGCGGAGATTCTATCGAATATCGCGAAGCATTATTCGCAAGAGATCTACTATCGCCACAACGAATCCTCGATTCCAGATTACGCGAAGGCGCGCATTGATGAACTCTCGGGCTTCATGCAAGTCCACCCAAGTATTGCCATCAACTTGCATGGGCATACCGATTTACTCGGGCCAGAACAAACGAACAAGGCTTTGTCGCAAGCTCGTGTCGATGCACTGAAAGACTACTTAGTTGAGAGTGGCATTGCAGCGTCCCGTATTCAGACCAACGCGCATGGTGAAGCGTTTGCCACGGTAACGAGTGGCGATGCAGGCAACTATGTCTTGGATCGTCGTGTTGTGATTGAGTTATCGATGCCAAGTGCTGAGCCCCAGCCGGTTGTGATGCACGCAGGCGACCGTTAATGAAATGCTTTATTGCAGTAGATGAAGCAACTTTGCTTCGTCTATGGCTGAAAGATCCTGCATTGATTCAGCCATTCACGCGTCCTTTCTATCCTATTCGTCGTCATCACGAAGCGGCAAATGAAGTAGTAAGCCGTTTAGAGAATGTAACCCTGAGTGCGACGCACGATACGCAAACAGAGAGTCTTGAAAGCACGCCGTCTTCCCAAGCGTAGCTCGCACCTTTAGGCCACTCCATGTGGCCTCTTTTTTACAAGGGAATAAGCCATGACAAACATAACAAAAACATCAATTCAACGCCTTGAAGAGCGCATCTCACTCATCGGCGTAGTGCTCTGTATTGTCGTATTTTGGTCGATGAGTGAAGCGGTATTAGCCGAGAGCAACGAGCCAAAAGGTCAGCTTCAATTTTATTCAGAAGACATGCGTACCGCTTTGGTTGCGCCTCTGGCTTTAGAAACCAATATCACAGGCAACATAAGTGGTCCTATCTTTCGCGCTAATGTTGCGCAGCGTTTTAAAAACCCTTCTGACCAATGGTTGGAGGGGGTGTATACCTTCCCGTTACCGACTAACGCGGCGGTCGATCAGCTGAAAATGTATATCGGCGAACGCGTGATTGAGGGGCAAATCAAAGAAAAACAACAAGCCAAAAAGACCTACGACAAAGCTAAAAAAGCGGGTAAGCGCACAGCATTGCTGGAAGCGCCCAAGGGGAACTTGTTTACAACACGCGTGGCGAATATCGCACCACAATCAGAGATCGTTATTGAGTTTAGTTTCCAGCAAACCTTGGATTTCAAAGATCATGGCTATGCGCTCCGTTTGCCGATTGTGGCGACACCCCAATTTGAAAAACAAAAAAGCCTAGTGTTTAAAAAGGAGCGGGTGAAAGGTGAGCGGGTGACCGTTGATCGAAAAGCATCGGATGGCGTTGAGCGTATTGGCTATCGAGAAACTGAAGAGCCCAATGCCAACCCAGTGAACATTCGTATTGATGTGAATGCGGGTCTGCCATTTGATCGTGCTTGGAGTGATAGCCACGCAGTGCATATCGAGCCCTCTACAGACAGTGCGTTTAGAGTAACTATGGATGGCGGGCCAGACGAGGCAAGTCGTGATTTTGTTCTGAACTGGTCGTATCAAGAACAGACGCATACTCAGCTCAATGTGTTTACCGAACAGAAGGACGGAGAGTATTACAACATGCTGATGTTGTTGCCGCCGGCATCATCTGATGATGTTGAGCAAACACAGCGCGCCGCGCGCGAGCTTATCTTTGTGTTGGACGTATCAGGAAGTATGTCCGGCCAGTCGATTCGTCAAGCAAAGGCTGCACTTAAACAGGCGATGCAGCAGCTTAACGATCATGATCGTTTTAATATTATCTTCTTCAATGATTCTGCTTGGCCTGTATTTGATAGGAGTAAAAAAGCCTCTACAACGAACTTACTTAAAGCACGCTGGGCGCTTGAAATACAGGATGCTAAGAACGGCACGCATATTCAAAAGGCCCTAGCCTTAGCGCTTAAACCTTCCAAACAAGATGCGTTGCGTCAAGTTGTTTTTATCACCGATGGCGCAGTGCACGATGAGGAAAGCTTGCTTGATTATGTACGTCGCAATCTTGGTGATACACGCTTGTTTACGGTAGGAATAGGTTCTGCACCTAACGGTTACTTCATGCGTCGGGCAGCGGAAGTCGGACGTGGCACGTTCACCTTGATCGGTAGCACGAATCAGGTGCAAGAAAAGGTAAGTCGGCTTCTTAAAACCTTGAATCATCCAGCGCTGACAGATTTGGATTTAGCGGTTGATACCGAGTATCGCGATCTCTTACCAAACCCGATTCCAGACTTATATGTCGATGAGGCTTCTTATCTACTGTTTAAGACCCGCGAAGCGCCTAACTCTCTCATCATCAATGCCAAGAGTGGCAATGAAGCGGTGTTCTTACAACACAATATAGAACCCGGAGCGATTAAAAGAGGTATTGCAGTTGAATGGGCGCGACGCAAAATCCAATACTTCACCGACAAAGCAAATCGCACAAGCGAAGGCGTCAAAGCACGTTATCAACAAAGTGCAACAGACTTAGCGCTGCAACATCATCAGCTCAGTCGCTATACCAGTTTAGTCGCGGTAGATGTTACTCCCGAGCGCACGCAAGAAGCACTGTTGCGACAGAAACTGAAGTCAAATCTTCCTAAAGGCTGGCAAAGTAAAAATCCCGATGGCGCGAAGTTGTATCTTGCTCAGACGGGCAACGGAACAACTTGGTTACTTACCATCGGTTTTCTGATCGTAGGGCTTACCGTTTTGCCTTTGCTAGCTTTTAACTTACTTGGTTTAAGTAAGAAGGGAGTACGCTATGAAACAGCTTAATAAACTAGCGCCATGGGTCTTAACAATTGGTTTGGCGTTAGGTTCGCTATTCGTTATGCAAGGCGCATGGATTCATGTGAAAGCGCTAACAGGGCAGTGGTTGATCGAAAACGCTTGGCTTAAAACAGAGCGTGACGGACGCAATTATAAACCGTGGCCGTGGGCAGATTTTTACCCCGTCGCACAGCTCAAAATACCATCCATCGGCGAGTCTTTGTTTGTACTGAATACACCCAGTGGGCAAGCACTCGCCTTTAGCCCTGCGATGACTGTGCATGTGGATGAAGAAACAGGCAAACAAATATTTCTCATCCAAGCGCATAACGATACGCACTTTAAAAATTTGCCATTGCTGGAGAAGGGGGCGTCGCTTCATCTCCAATCGCTAGAGTATGAGCAAGATTTTTCTGTGCAACATACCAAGCACGTAGACTCGCCAGTCCTGCAATTAAATCATGCGTTGGAGAGAGATCGTTTGATCCTCTCTACGTGTGATGAAGATGATTCTGAGAGCCGCAGATACTTGGTTTTGGGGGGGTGATCGCGATTTTCAATTTAATCGATATTAATGCTTTAGATATCGTTTAAACAGGCGAAATAGCACAAAAAGAACGTGCGTATAAGTTGTTGAAATAATCCAGAAGAATTCAAGAATATGCGAGGCACTCTTTTTAGAGGCTGTTCGTTAGTCAGCTTCCCTTTGAGCAGTCTGATTTAGCTGCTATTATCTTTTGATTAGTGAAGCGTATTATTGTTGGGCTGCATGGTTCTCTGCCACGACCTCAGTCAAACATGCATGGTCAAAGAGGGATTATATTAGCTTGTGATTCTCGGTATTTTAGCGAAAAGTATGGTGAAAACGCGCAACCCATACCTACATATTGTTTGATTAAACTACCAAATTTCTCGCTACTTGGAATTGCAAAACGTTCAGTCGATCAAGTAATTTTAGTGGTATTAAGGATTTTCTGAGTATGGCTCTAATTAGGTTATTACGAATTTGCTCTTGGTTCTTGTTTCCATTATTGCTGATAGCGTGCGACTCGAGCTCTATTCCAACTACTTATTCAAGTGAAAGTAATGACCCAATAAGTTTGAGATCGGGGCTTGTTTTTTCTGATGAAGCGTTTAGCGAGCGAGACGATCAAACGGGAGCATTCAGAACTCACTGTTTGGAATCACATGAAAGCAAGGATGATCCCTTGCTTTATCCTAATATACCTCGGGCTACTCATTCCCATGTTTTTTTTGGTAATCCCGATGTAGATGCGTTTACAACTTCAGATAGCCTGAGAACATCGATAAGTACAACATGCGACGGTCTTATATTGAACCGCTCAGCTTATTGGGTGCCGGCACTTTATGATGCGTTTGGTGAGCGCATAACTTATGTTGAACCTCTTTTTTACTACAAAACCGGTTATCATGTTCCAGCTCGATCTATTCAAGTTCCACCACCAAATTTAAAAATGATTGCTGGACAAGCCATGACAGATGCTTTGCAAAGCACTCAAGTAGTGAAATTTCGCTGTGCTAGCTGGGTTTCAAATCAGATATGGTTTGATCCAGGCGATCCTCTAGATCATATCGCTTATATTCCTGATTGCCCGGTCGATGATTTACTTGAAATACGCATTGTCTTTCCGCAATGCTGGGATGGTGAAAACCTTGAATCATCTGGTTTCCAGAGTCATATGGCTTATCCTATTGAGGCGACGCCACCGCAGGCTGGCACAGGTAGTTGCCCTGCAAGCCACCCAGTTGCAATTCCAGAGATATCATATAACTTCAATATTTACGTTACCGAAGATACTGGTCCGTCCTCCTCTTGGTCATTGTCCTCCGATATGAACGACGCATTGCCGGGTGGGTATAGCGCGCATGCGGATTGGATGAACGGCTGGGACGAAGAAGTAATGCGGGCAGTTGTCGAAAACTGCTTGAATCCAGCGTTTGAATGCAGCGTAGGGCTATTGGCCGACGGCACACGCTTAGTTTCGGTAATTGACGAATAGAAGCCACAACAAAAGCATGTGATTTAGGTGTCTCCTCAATTAGCGCTCTACTCATAAGAATTAAAGCGAACCCTAAGTTGATTCAATTTATGCATTCATCGAGAAAGTTAAATTGATTTCTCCGTTAACTTGGCTTTTATTGCTCTGTTTTTTTATTATCACGCTGTACATATCTTGCACAGCTTTTGTTCGCCAGATGCTATTTTTGCTTCTGGGGCGCCGTCCATAAATTCAAAACTTAGTTGCTCTTCGCGCATTGTTTTCTTGTTGCGCCTTTAAAATTCATAAATATCTGTTTGCTATAGACAAGCTCGCGATTTGATTTACCTAATCAACTTTTAACGTTAATTGATGAGAAATACCCGTTTTGGAATTAAGTTATTAAACCCTATACCCGCATGGTCTATGAGGGCGTTATTAGTCAGATCTCGGAATCAATCTACCAATAGGTAGACTTGTTAGTAGGTCGAGAAAATAGATTTAGTGATGATGAATATGATTTCAAATGCCTGATGGCTTATTTTAAAGATGCCTGTCGCAAGAGACATAAAGTACGCGTCGCAGCATCTAAGAGAACCTCACGAATAAAAACTCAGAATTCCTCATTTTCATTTAATGGCTATAATTAATAAGGGCTTTCCTCTTCAGTAATAGTCGTGTTTTTCGATTATGGAGTATGAAGTAAAGTAATATTTTGATGGAGAGTGGTATCTACGGCGGTTGGGGTGGCTATTCGGTGATAGTCATTTGGTACTGCGCATGTGCTGCAGTTGTTCAAGCAGCAAAACATACTACAGTTTAGCACTAGCAAGTAGATTTAATTTTAATTGTTCTACTGTTGCAGAAAAAATGTGCGACGAGCATAGGTTTTCTACGTTGTCTATTTATAAAGTTGGATAAACGGAAGTTGAATGACGTGAGTAATGTAAATGATGTTAGTAATGTGAATAAAAGGCCGTATCTAGTTGTAGATGACGATGAGACCTGTCTAGAGCTACTCAAGTACATACTTTTGGATTACGGTGATCATATTCGCTTTGAGTCCTCATCAACCGCTGCCCTGAGTTACGTGGAAAATAATGAAATCAAGGTCTTGCTCACTGATCATCGAATGCCGACGTTGAGCGGGTTAGAGTTGATTCGTCGAGTGAAGCAACTGTATCCCGAATGTTATGTGGTACTGATGAGTTCCTTTGATGATTACACAGAAGTGATCACTGAGTTCAACAACAAGCTACTTGATCAATACCTGTCCAAACCAGTTTCAAAGCCTGACCTGTACAACGTCATGGATAGAGTGAGACGAAATCTGCGCGGGCAAAAAGAGGTTTATAACTACGGTTTTGTCAGTCAGAACAAGAATGTTTTAAAACTGTTAGAAATGGTCCCGCGAGCGGCAAAATCTGGTTTGCCCGTAATGATTGTTGGTGAGACAGGGACTGGTAAAGAGTTAATTGCTCACGCTATACACGACCATAGCGCGCGTAAAGAGGGTGAATTTTTAGCATGCAGCTGCCCAAACTTAGTTCCCTCTTTAGCGGAGTCTCAGTTGTTTGGATCTGTGAAAGGTTCCTTTACCGGAGCTGACCGCGATAGTACTGGGATTTTTCAACAGGCGAAAGGCGGCACGATTTTCCTCGATGAATTAAACTCCTTAGATATGGCAATTCAAGGTAAATTACTGCGCGTTTTGGAAACTGGGAAGTTTTCTCGTTTAGGCGATCATGCAGTGCTTGATTTTGAGGGTGAGATTATCTCAGCGATTAATTTACCGGTTGATCAGGCGGTAGAGACAGGCTGTTTGCGTGCAGATTTGAAGTATAGGATGGACGTTGTCCGAATCAGTCTGCCTCCGCTGCGAGAGCGCCGTGATGATATTTTGCTATTGTTCAGACATTTTGCCGAACGATTAAGTCGCTCGCTCAAATGTACTGACGATGTGGAGCAGTTTTTGACCCACTATGATTGGCCCGGGAATGTTCGGGAGCTGGAAAATGTTGTCCGTTATATTATAGCTATGCACGATGATGAGGTCGTTACTCGTCAACACTTGCCCAGTTATTTGCAGGACTCAACATTATTCGGAAGTGATTTACCCACCCATGCTGGAGCACGCAAAGATCTTACTAAAAACGACATTATCAGCGCGCTCAAAGAATGTAACTTTAATAAAAGTGATGCCGCAAGCGCTCTAGGTGTTAGCCGAATGACGTTATGGCGGAAGATTAAGGAGCACAACTTATAACAGTGATACGGTTGTTACGCGTTTTTTATTCGTTGATACTTTTTTGTTACATTTTTTCGGAGGGAGCCAGTTGTAAGTTATTGATATTAATGTGATTTTTATTCTGGCCTTATCTTTGCTAAACAGTTCTATATGTTTAAGCCAGAGAGTAGTCGGTCATGGATCATACAGTCAGCCAACATCACACGAAGCACTCTAACAAATTTGTATTCGATACGGTCATCTCCACAGTTTTAATCCAGTTATTTGGTTTAGTTCTACCCTTATCAGTATTGGTCGTATACGACAAAATTATTCCCAACAACGCTGTCGAATCGCTCATCGCTCTCACGGTTATCGTTCTCATTGCAGTCGCTGTCGAGTGTTTCTTACGCTATATCCAAGAAGCTGGGGTCGCCTACTATACGTCGAGAAATGACTATTTTTTCAAGAATTTATTTTTGGGAGCGTTGACGACGAATTTCCGTCATATCAGTAGCGAGAACGTCCGAGCCGCAAAACAAATTCTCTCAAGCGATATCTCTTCTTCAATCTCTTTGCCCGTACGAAAGATTATTGCGTATGCAGAATTTCCATTTCTTATTTTATTTCTGATCTTAGTTGCGTATATCGCTTCGTGGGTAGTTTTAGCGCCCTTAATAACAATACTCGCATATTTTACGATCCTGAATTTTGCGTTGTCACTTCAAGCGGAAGCTAAGGAAAGCAATGGTTCTCAACAGGAAGGTTCTGACATTATCGTCCAGGAAGCTTTGGGCTGTGTAGAGACGATTAAAGCATGTGGCTCTGAACAGCAGCTGTCTTCCGAATATGCGCGTCTTTCCCGACCAGCGCTCAAAACAAGACATATTTTCGATATGGTTTCTGTAGACGTGATTACACTCACCAATGTGTTTTCACAACTGATAATCATAGCTACTGTCTCAGCGGGCGCTGCAGCCTATTTTGGTGATCACATCTCCATTGGAAGCATCGCAGCTGTCACAATCATCAGTGGTCGCATGATCCCACTAGCTCAAAGGGTAGCGCTTACTTTTCAAAGTCGTGATGGTTTGAGCGCCGTGCAAAGTAAGTTTGATCAACTTCTCTCCCCTTCGTCAGAGATTCCCGAAGACTTCACGTTGGATGAAGACATTACTATCAGTATTGCAGGTTTAAATTATCCAGATCACGAAAGTAGCGAAGATATTGAGCTGAAGAAAGGTGATATTTTAGTAATCAGCGGAGCTAATAATGCTGGGAAATCAAAATTATTATCTTCCCTAGCAGGGCTTTGTGAGCACGATCAAGCGGTCATTAGTTACTCTGGTATCGATGTTAGAAAAATTGCCAACCGAGATTTGACACCTTATATCTCACTTTGTCCGCAACAACCAAAATTAGTCAAGGGTTCGTTTTTAGACAACATCACGTTACATAACAAAAGCAGAGAATCATCTGCCTATGACGTGTCACATGAAATTGGGTTGACGAAAGATTTGGCCAAGTTCCCTAAGTCTTTCGATGAGTACCTTGATAATGTTGACTATGGTGTTTTTCACCAAGGCATGCGACAGAAAATCGCGATCGCAAGATGTCTCTGTTCCAATACGCCGGTTTTACTGTTTGATGAGATCAACTCTGACATGGATCCGGTATCTAATAATCTATTTTTGGAGGCCATAAAACGCCGTCAAAAGGACCATATTATTATTCTTGTAAGCCAGCAGTCGCAGTTTATTAACTTGGGCACAAAATATCTTTGCGTTTGAGAAAAATACAGTACAGGGGCAGATGAATGAATAATTACCATGAATATGACAGCGACCGTTTCGATCCACTCTCAGACGGATCTGACGGACATCGTTTCTCCCTCGATGATAGTGAGAAAGAAACCCACAACAATATAAGGGTATTGGTTAGGTTTTTGAAAAATAGAGCTTTCGAGGGTGACAGTTTAACTGTAAGACGTGTCCTTGGTTATAGAGACGCATTTGTTCGGACTGATCAACTTGCAGAAGTGTTAGGGCGGCTTGGATTTTTGAGAAATTATGATGAGATTTTTTCAAGCCAATCTGAATGTCGACGATTTCCTTATTTTGTTGTGGATGATGAAAAGCTGTTACTAGTTGAATCAATTGATCGTGATTCCATTTACCACGTTTTCGATGGTGATGATTACCTTGAGATGCGAGAAAGTCAGCTGCTTAACAAGCGGATGATGTACTTTATTTTTGACGAAGAGAAAGAGCATCTTGAAGCAAGAAATATTGATTATGTTCGAGAAACATTTGCACGATTCAAACCTTTAAAAACTCATGTACTTTTGACTAGCGTGTTAACTGGATTTTTTGCGTTGTCAGTACCACTAATAGTCATGGTGGTTTACGACCAGGTTTTACCCACGGGTTCTTACCTAGTTCTCATTGGCAGTATTATCGGAGCACTGATACTACTCGGATCTGAGTTTGTGATGAGATTGATTCGTGGACGTATCTTGTGTCAAGTGTCTACACGGTTCTCATCCATCATGAAGCCGAAAGTACTTAATAGGATTGTACGCCATCGGCTAATCGATTTGCTCAACTCTGAACTTTCGACCAAGTCACAGCGCGTTGCCGAAGTTGATAACATAAGCCAGTTTGTTACCCATCCTACCGCGCAGGCAATATGTGATATCCCAATTGTAGTTATTTTCGTTGTTCTGTTAACAATATTATCTCCTGGACTCGGTGTTATGGCTTGTCTCGGCATCGCTTCGATGTTGATCGTTGCTTGGAGTTTACGCCGAATTGAAGGGTCTTTGAGCCTTCGTGTTAGTCGAGAGAATACGAAGTTAAATGATCTAAGCTCCGAGCTAGTTGATTGCTTTGCTGAATTATCTAACTCGGGATCCGTAGAGCGTTGGCGTTCAAGATACCAGAGGGTTTGTCTTAACCATGATACTGCTGTTTATGCTGAAGGCCGCCGAAAAGCGATGTTGAATGGCTTAACTAGCCTGATTCTTGCCATTACTGGGCTAGGTGTCTTAGTCATCGGCGCCAGCGAGATTATGGCAGAAAGAATGAATTTTGGTGTTCTGATCGCAGCCATGATTTTGATTTGGCGTTTGTTATCTCCAGTCAAACAAATCGCGATGAGTTTTGATTTGATCGGTAGCGTCAGACGAGCGGTTACTTCAGTAAATCAGATATGCAATAGTGTGATCGAAAGCATATCTACTAATCGTGGTTACTGTAAGGAAGATCTGTCCTCAAAAATTTTTCTGCAAAATATAGCTTTTCGTTATCATCATGATCACGCTATGGCGCTTCAGATCCCTCAGCTATCTCTGCCTGAGAAAAGCACTATCATTGTGTCTGGTCACAGTGGGGCGGGAAAATCTACCCTATTGAAATTGATAGCTGGACAATTTCAACCGCAATCTGGTTCTGTGCATATAGGGGGCCTGGACATTCGCAGATATGCCGCGTCTGAGTACCGCTCTTCGATTGCCTATCTGTCTGAAGAACCCCAGATTCTAACAGCCTCTCTTCGTGACAATTTACTGGTCGCTTCGGTTAATTCGAGTGATGGGCGATTGCGGCAGGCATGTGAAAAAATGGGATTGTTTGACGATGATCAGCTACTTCCTGAAGGTCTTGACACTCCGATGGGTGGAGAGCGCCAATACCCCGCAAGTTTCACCAAAAAGATAGGGTTAATTCGTCTTTTTCTTAGAGATGCGAGTTTGATTATCCTTGATGAGCCTAGTCGTAACCTTGACGAGTATTCTGTCGGGTATTTGATGGATTACATCAAATCAAAAACGTCTGAAGCAACAATGATTATTGTCTCCACTCATCCTTATATCCGAAGGTTGGGGCAGCACGAAGTTCTCATGGAAAACGGTCGTGTGCAGGAAATTAAACGTTTGAATTCTGGTGATTTTGTGTAAGGAGATGGCAATGAAGAACCTTTATCAGTCAATTAGCCGAGCATATGGAAAAAATAGCGAGCAAACCTTGCTCTACAGTTCTGAATTTGACAAAGAGAATCCGGGGAAGATGTTCACCCTCGCCCCAAAATTGATTTTAGTGACTTTAGTGTTGTTATTACTCTGGGCTTCGATCGCGCAGGTTATCGAGGTAACTCGCGCCAACGGCAAGTTGGTGCCTTCAGACTCAATCGTACAGATCCAGCACCAGAACTCTGCTGAGGTCATTGAGGTCGCCGTTGCAGAAGGAGATTTAGTAGAGCAGGGAGATGTACTTTTTATGCTCGATCCAGTATTGATGGCTTCGGAATTGTCTCAGTTGCGTGCACGGCATGCTTTTTTATCGATAGAGTCTGAGCGGTTGCACGCGTTGATAGAACGTAGGAATCCAGATTTCTCTAATTTCGTGGATAGTTATCCGACTGCTGTAAAACACAACATCGTTGCATTTAACAGTCAAAAAGACGTTTCTATGTCGAAAATAAATGGCTTGAAATCTAGAGTAGAACAGAAAAAGCATGAGCAGAAATATTTAGAGGAACAGCTGAAAGTCGAAGAGAATCATTTGGCTTCTATCGATGAGAAGGTCAGCATGATTAAAACGCTAAAAGAAAGCGGAAATCAGAGTAAATTATTGTTGATTCAAGCATCGCAGGAGCGCGACGAGATGCTTTCAAAAATGAGTAACGTAGTTGGTCGTATAGCTTCTGTGAATCAAGAGGTAATGGAGGCAGAACATGAGATTGCAGAAACTTATGCCGCGATAGATGAAAAAGCAACAATGCGCTTAGCGGCAATTGAGTCCGAGCTACACGAACTTTCACAGACCTTAACTAGAACGGAACACTCCTTTGATAACCTCGTAGTTCGCTCACCCATTAAAGGGTTTGTTACAGGTTTAACAATCGACGCTGTTGGCGAAGTAGTGACACCTGGAGCTACGCTAGTCGAGATTATCCCCTACGACTCTCTAGTAATTGCAGAGGCAAAAATCGATACCAAGGATATCTCCTCCCTCAAATTGGGCCAAGATGTCAATGTTAAAGTGACAGCATTTGATTTTTCTCAACATGGCATGGTTACGGGAACCTTACAGAAGGTCTCTAAAAACAGTTTTCAAGATGAAGACGGTCAACCTTACTACAAAGCTAATATAGCACTGGATGACCAGTGGGTCGGGTCTGAGGGAAATCGCCTATTGCCCGGCATGGTGGTTCAAGCTGATATTTTAAGTGGTGAAAAAGCGGTGATTCAATACTTGTTAAAACCACTTCGCCTCGCCTCACAGCGCGCCTTTACTGAAAAATAAGGAGATTAGTGATGAGTTATACACCTTATACTGACGGTCAGAATACATCCCGTAAAGGTAAAGTCTCTGGGTCATCTAATCAGACTTACAATCAGCACGTAGATAAAAGTGTCGACGAAAAACAGGATAAACCCATATCTCCTGAAGCAGATCCAGTAGTACCGCGTCAATCGGAACTGCCAACTAAACCTCCGGCTCAGGAAGCTGGAAGAGATGTAACAACGGACTCTGTCGGACCAATATCAAGCGGCACCACCGCACCATCGCCTGTCACACCGACTAGAAATACTAGTAATTTGGAGAATGAAGGCAATCAGATTGATCAAAGCACATTTGGAGAGCCGTTGCCGCTCCCCGACTATGACACCGGTGCAGGTTTGAACGGCGGATTTAACGGTGTCGCAGGCGCTTCTGTTTCAGGTAACAATAACGATAATCGTATCGACGAAATGGGCAGTGAGGCTCAGGATGCACCTGTTGACTTGGACGTTCAAGTAGGTGAAGCGATCGGAATCGAAGATACCGCTATTGCTCTTGATATCGACATTACTCCTGGCGATTTGGCATCACCAACAACAAAAACACTCATTATTATAAGCGATTTGCCTGAGGGAAGTCGTTTGTCAGCAGGCGTGGATAATGGCGATGGGAGCTATAGTTTAGCCCCAGACGATCTTGATGATCTATTTTTTATCCCAAGTCCGCATAGTGGCGATGACGTTCGTTTATCGGTCAGTGTTATTGAGTATGAAGAAATTTCATCCGACCAAGACACTTCTGTAAATGACGAGTTTACCCTTACTCAAGAGGTGGCAGTTGACAGCGTGTCTATCGTTGAGATTGGTCGTGTTGATACGAACCTTGATATAAAAGTTGAAGCTATCGCCGATGCTCCGCTTGTGGTGACGCAACAGGCAGAGGGTAACGAGGATACTGCTATCGATCTGAATATCTCGACATCTTTAGTTGATGGTGATGGTTCTGAGAAGATTACGTCGATAGTGATAGCTGATGTTCCATTTGGTGCGAGTCTTTCTGCTGGAATAGATAATGGCAATAACACCTGGACGTTGACTGAGAGTGACCTTTCGGGACTAACCATTACACCTCCCAAGGACAGCAGTTATGATTTTACATTAACAGTCCGAGTTACGGTCGAAGACACTGATGCTGATTCGGGCGCAACGACTTCTGCTGAAACGGTCACGCCATTGCCTGTAACTGTCATAAACGTTATTGATGAGATAACGCTCAGGGATGGGTATACAGAGGTAAATGAAGATAGTTCAATGCAATTGGATATCTTCAGTATGATCATAGGTAATGTCGACCCAGATAGCATTGTGAGCGTTATGTTTTCGCAAGTGCCAGACGGCGCAGTGTTTAGCCACGGTACGGTCAATGCTGATGATACAGTGACCGTATTGGCCGAGGATCTAGCAGCGCTGACGTTAACGCCTCCGTTGCATGACAGTACTAACTTCACGCTAGATGCTATGGTGACGCATCAGGAGGAAGATCCAGATAGTGGTGTGATTACAGAAGCAAGTAGCACCGCACAATATCATGTTTCAGTTATCCCAGTGGCGGATGTCCCAACGTTACAAGCGAACGACATTAGCGGAAACGAAGATGAACCGATTAGCCTGGATATAACGGCGGATCTTGTCGATCTAGATGGTTCTGAGTCGATTACTGCGGTGCGTTTCGAGGG
>NZ_LWGF01000900.1:0-1124 GCF_001635355.1 Oleiphilus sp. HI0125 | reverse complement strand
CCGAGTCTGCTGATAAAGGATTAGTGCCTAATGCAAACTCCTCTCCATCAGCCAAACCATCGCTATCGGTATCTGGGTTATATGGATCAGTTTTGTCAGTTTCTTCTTCAGCGTTAGTGCGACCATCTCGATCATAATCACTCGCACCATCGTTATCTAACACTCCATCCAAATCGAAGTCTTGAGACGTAGGGTTTGTGGGATCAGTGAATAACACAAAAATTTCAAAATAATCACTGACGCCATCGCTATCTGTATCAGCTAAGTTATGGTCCGTGCCATATATATTAATTTCTTCGAAATTCGTTAAGCCATCATTGTCATCATCATTAGAGCCAATAATTCCAGCGCCGACACTGTCATTCAGTCCGTCATTATCACTGTCGTTCTTATACTCATCACCGCCCGACTCTTCACCATTGCTCAAGCCATCACCGTCGGAATCTACGAGGAAATCAGAAATATCATCAAAATTATTAAAACGATCTAGTCGCGATACTCCACCTAATAACTGATCTTTATCAGAACTTAGATTGTCGTCAGAATTTGAGTAATGTTCGTACCAACCTGGCAAGCCATCACTATCAGAATCACCAACTTCTTCACGCAGGTACTGCAAATAACCTAAAGAAGGGGATGCGCTATTTTCAACCTGACGAAGCAACACAATATCTTCCTGAGCATTAAACAATGCCAAAGCCTGAGTACCATAACCAGATCTTGCATATCTCCAATACTCGCTATCATTTGCTGCATTCGGATATAACTGAATCGTTAATTTTCCATCAATCCCGAGTGTTGTAGTGTGTCTATCTGAAGTATCTCTTTGAACTGCTAACACGAACGCTCTATCTAAATCAGCATTCGCTGATTCGAAATCAGGGGTTATTGCGTCAGGCAAATAACTATGACCAGATGCAAAACGCAAACGTCTGGTCGATAAGGCATTATCTATGTACAACGAACCATTCAATACCAAGTCTGAACTATTCAAATTAGGCGACTCAATTACTGTTGGCAGCCCGCTATAGTCAAAGCGCACGAAAGTATCGTTTATGTCATCTAGTGCCCACAAAGCTTGACGCGTATTTTTATCGTCCCACACAGCATGTTTGACACTTACT
>NZ_LWGF01000899.1:0-1218 GCF_001635355.1 Oleiphilus sp. HI0125 | reverse complement strand
CTAAAGTTTTTTGGCCGGCGGCATTTAGTGTTTGTTTGATAAAGTTTGTACGACGTTCAATTTCGACATTTACATCGATCTCAGGTTGCACATGCATCTCTGTAAGAATTTCTGATTTGCTGACCATACTTTACACCTATTGTTTGTCAGTCACTCAGGGTGATATTAAATTCATGCCCTGTTTTGATATCTTGAAAGGTTTTTATTCTAAGAACCCAAAAGAAATCACGCTTAAGAGTGATCGACTTTCCTTCTGAATAAACTGCTTTTTAAATGATCCATCGTCATTGAAAGCGATTCCCTCAGGGTAGTTAGCCTTCAATACAGTGAGAGCATCTTCTTTCAATTTTAGTAAGCCTGTTTCGTCGTAGAGTTCCACCATCATTGCTAATGCTTCTTCGACGACGGGGCTACTAGGAAAATTTTCGACGACATAAGCCGCTCGATTTGCCGCAGCTGTGTACGCTTCGCGACGAATGTAATAGCGGGCTGCATGCAATTCATACGCAGCTAATCGGTTTCGGATCATTAGCATCCGTTTACGAGCATCGGCCGCGTATTGGCTTTCTGGATATTGATTGATGAGTTGCGCGAAGTCTTGGAAGGCTGTTCGCATATTGCCCGGATCGCGAGATGTGATATCAACATCAGTGAAAAATTGAGTTGCGATGCCTCCATCAAGATTGTAGTTAGCAACGCCTCGCAAATAGTACGCATAGTCTACGTTAGGGCTTTGAGGGTGCAGTCGAATAAAGCGATCGGCCGCGAGGATAGCGCCATCTAGATCGAGCGCACTGTAACGCGCATATACTAAATCTAACTGTGCTTGCTCTGCATATTTCCCAAATGGGAAGCGTGATTCGAGTTCTTCGAGCGCTAGCGTTGCTTGTTGGAAGTTACGAAGCTTGATCGATTTCTTAGCGGCTTCGTAAAGTTCTTTTTCACTGGATTCTTTTTTTGGTGCTGAGCTGCATGCAGCTAAAATCGTGGCGCTTAATACGATGATTAAACAGTGTTTGATCCACTGGGGCATAGTTGATGTTTCTCTTCGTGTTTACCGGGCCATGATCAATATTTGTTTAAAGGATTTGGATGAACACAGCTATAATGCGTCGATTATGTCATAACTTTGGGCTGTATCGTAAGAGTCCTACTGCACGGAATAGAAGATGAGTGAGCATACACGCGAGAGCGTAGAAGCGGATTTTGTAATTGATA
>NZ_LWGF01000898.1:0-1016 GCF_001635355.1 Oleiphilus sp. HI0125 | reverse complement strand
ATCTTCCAGATTAAAAGCCTTCGCGATGCAATGCGGAGCTTCAAGCGCTGACGCTGAAGAGCTTCTGCAAGAATGCATGATCATTGTGTGGCGTAAAGCGCACACTTTCAAGCCAGAGTCGGGCAGCGCGATCACTTGGTTGTACACGATCGTTCGAAACAAAAGAATTGATATGGCTCGCAAAAGTCGTCATGAAACTGTGCAGTCGGACGACCTCTGGGCCGAAGAAGGTTCAGAAGAACTAGAGACGCAGATTTCAGGAGAACTTGAAGGCAAGACAGCACGAGGAATGCTGAAGCACCTTCCAGAGGTCCAAAAGCAAGTGGTTTTCAAAGTGTACTTTGAAGGCAAATCACATAGCGAGATAGCGGCAGATCTTGATTTACCACTAGGTACAATCAAATCTCGTCTAAGACTCGCAATGAAGAAATTAGAAAACGTAGCAAAAGAGCAAATGTCATGGCTAATTATCATCCTAATGATGAACTTTTGATGTCCTTTGCAGCTGGGCAACTAGCTGATGCACTAGGACTCATGGTGGCATGTCATGTTGAATCATGTCCTAAATGTGCAGAAAAAGTTCGTAACTTTGAGTCGCTTGGTGGCGACATATTGAATCAATGTTCCGAAGAAGTCGTGTCTGATTCTCTATTAGACGAGACCTGGGCAAAAATCGAAATGTTTGAAAGAAATAAAGTTTCTCAAGAGAGTTTCGAAAAAGCAGCAAACGAAAAGCGCATAAACATACCGCGCCCGATGCGCAGGTTTATCAAAGAAGACTTTGATCAATTAGATTGGAGTGGCTTCAGCAAAAACATCAAAGAGGTAAACCTCAATATTGATGATGAGCGCTACACAACGAAGCTATACCGAATTAAAGCTGGTTCAAAGCTTCCAGAGCATACACACAAAGGAACGGAGTACACCTTAGTGATGCAAGGTTCGTTTTCCGATAAGAGTTGCAAGTACAATCAAGGTGATTTCATTCTCGCAGACGAAAATACTAAACACCAGCC
>NZ_LWGF01000897.1:0-1284 GCF_001635355.1 Oleiphilus sp. HI0125 | reverse complement strand
GGGTTTTGTAACGGTGATAGCTGACTGCATCCATATCACCTTTAGCCTTACCGTGCACAATGACTTGTGCACCAATATCTGTATTGGGCTTCAGCAAGATCGGATTCATATCGGTATGAGGTTCAAGATGACAGGCCTGCGCTTGTAGGGCTTGCGCACGACCTATCTCTCCACCATCGGCGGTCACAGCGCTGTTCAGCGCCATGTTCTGAGGTTTGAACGGTACCACCGAAATTCCTCGGTGATACAGGCAACGACACAAGGCGGCGACGAGAGTGCTTTTACCTGCATCCGAGGTCGTGCCTTGTATCATTAATGTGGACATAAAATTCGTGTTTTAGTTAGTTGTATCGGCGAATTCAATTCTAACAGGATTACGAATAGTGTTGATGGTCGCCACCGATGAATCATCCGCTATGCTAATCACTTCTATACGAGGATCAACTGTATCGCCAAGTGCAACCCAAAGTTGGTTACTTGAATCAATCTCGATTGTTTTAATGTCTAAACCTGAAAATCCATCGTTCGGCGAAGCACTTACAGCTCCAGATGTTGGGTTAAACTGAATAAGGTCGTTATCCTGGAAAGCGTTATAACGAATTAAATATGCTTTGTTATCAGATGATGACACTTCAACTCCCGCAATTTGTGCATTTACGCTTGCATCATTATCGTCAACTAATAAGGTACTCAAGTAAGTCATGCCACGGATATCAACTTTCTCAATACCACCTGTAAGTTCAGCAGGGCGAGATCGATCTAATGAAGCATAACGACCTACCCCAGCGACATATATATAACCACCCACTACATCCATATCTTGGGCATTCTTGACGGTTAAGTCGTACGCTTCACCTGAACCATTCACGTCGACTTCAAGATTTGTCGACGGATCAATCACAAGAATTCGAGAGGTCTGCGGAACAAAAGATGAATCTTGGCCATTTAATAGAACGTACAGCAATCCATCTTTCACAAAACCATCCGATGCTCCGATTCCATTTCCAAAGCTATATTTCGAATAGTCTAAGCGATCTACGATAAAATCACTTTGTTGATTACTATCAGTAACGCTTGGATTAATCTCAATAATCTCATCAGTACCAAAAGGTAAAACATAAGCCTGTGTTTCAGATACAAACACCACCGTATATGGGTTTGGATTATCGCTATCATCCTTAGCCACAGAGTATTCCCAAATTGGGTTCTCGGCATCATCAAATGAGAATTTCGCTAAGTTGTTAATCCCGAAACGCCCCATGCGATAGAAATGATCGCCAAATG
>NZ_LWGF01000896.1:0-1203 GCF_001635355.1 Oleiphilus sp. HI0125 | reverse complement strand
TCATCAGTACGATCTTCGGATTCATCTGATACAACAATAATCTCTAGCTTGTCGTTTGGATAATCTAAAGCAAGCTTATTATTGATCGTGTCAGCGATATCTTTCTCTTCATTAAATGCGGCAATGAGAATAGAGACTTTTGGTTCGAAGCTCTCATCTTTAGAAATTGGATTCCCCCGCCCTGCGATCAATTTGATTACAACCGGATATCCCAAGTAGATATAGACGACAAGAAAAGCGCATAGCCAGAATAGGAATTCCATTATTTCGATTCCTCATTAGAAGTTTGGCTAAGCTCAGTATTGCCAACATTGTGGTCAAAGTGGAAACTATGGCTCTGACCCCGTTTTGTAAGTAAGCCCTTCTCGATCAGCACATTTTCCATGCTATCGAATTTAAAATCTTTCAACAGTTGCGCTAAACGCCCTTGGCATTTATCGAGATTGTTGTAATGCCTGAATGTTGATTTCCAGCCAACCCCAGGAACACGCGGCTGATCAGGATCAACCTCCCAAGGATGCAGATAAAACATAAATGCATTTCCTTCGCGATTGATTTTACCTAGCCCAAACTTGGTAAACCAATACGGGAATAATCGAAAATATCCGCCACCAGCGATAGGCAATTGATAGCCTGCCATTTTTACAGAGCTAATCGGAAATTCAACAATATCCCCTTTCTCAGAACCTTTATATACATGCGGCTGCTGAGGAAAATCTGGGATACCGTAGAGATCGTGCCTGACAGGAAAAATACTCGAATCGTATTCAAATCCTGCTTCAACTAAGGTGTCGATCGCCCAAAGTGATTTTTCTGTTACTGAATAACTAGCCGCTCGGTATCCACGAACCGGCGCTTGAATAATATCTTCTAAGATCTGTTTTGATTTGAAGGTTTCTTCTCGAAACACGTCAGGGCTTTGATTATAGATAAGTTGATGACTATACCCATGGCTTGCAACTTCATGCCCTTGTTTCGCAATTTTCTCTACGACGCGCGGGTAATGATCTGCAACCCAACCTAGGGTAAAAAATGTCGCGGTAAGGTCTGCGTCATCAAACATTTGAAGCAAGATATCGACGTTGCGCTCAACCCTACATTCTCGATCTTTCCACGAATCAACAGGTATTTGCGATTTCAGCGCGGCAACGTGAAAGTAGTCTTCGACATCAATAGTTAGCGCATTGGTAATTTTAGGCATTA
>NZ_LWGF01000895.1:0-1133 GCF_001635355.1 Oleiphilus sp. HI0125 | reverse complement strand
ATTAGCACATGAGACAACTACTTCAGAAACACCGTTCCAAGCGACAGAGCTAACTTCCGTCTCACCCACCCATTTGCCACTCATTTCGGCAAAAGTACCCATAAAACGCTCAACAAGATCTTCGTCCATAAAGCCAAGTGGGCGCTCATAACGATCAATCATCGTCACCTTGACTCCGAGTGCCTGAAATATCGAGGCATACTCGCTGGCAATGACACCACCACCCAAAACGATCAAACTTGGAGGCAAGTACAACATGCTCAGAATTGAGTCGCTATCTAGGATATTCTCATGATCAACGGGGATATTTTCAGGATGACGCGGAACAGAACCCGAGGCAATGACAAAGGTTTGCGCTTCAATTAATTCGGTAGAGCCATTCGGTGATTCAAGACTAAGCGTGTTGGCATCAACGAAATGAGCGCGCCCATGCAAACGCGTAATCATATTTCGCTCTATTTGATTCACCATGAAGGTATCATGCGATTGAACGACAGCATTTAGACGGTCGATCAAAGTAGCCATTTCGGTGTCTTCAGCGACCTCGAAATTACAAAGCGTCGCGTTTTCACGCATCTTTTTCACACGTAAGGCATTTTCCCTCAGAGTTTTACTTGGAATAGTGCCTCGATGAACACATGCGCCACCTAAGAATTTGTCCTGTTCGATAATAGCAACCGACTGATCGGCTTTTGCTGCTTGAACCGCTGCTTTCTGCCCAGCTGGGCCACTACCAATAACGACAACATGAAAGCTCTTCATTGCTGCTTAGCCCTCACTGTTGAGACGATGTGATCACGTTTACTCAAGACATCGTTGAGCGCATCGGTGTATAAATTTAGCGTTGAAAAAATGTCTTTTGCTTTTAAAGGTTCTAAATCTTGATCTTCTAAACTCGCTTTGGCGAGCAACGATGCAGCCTGTACCAATGCACATTGGGTTTGATACTTTTCTGATTGAGAAGGCGTCTGACTAAATAGCGCAACATCACACACTACCTCTGGCATCTCCCACGCTTTATTAATCTCTTGTCCGAATAGAGGATGAAACACGTCCTCTAATTCCAATACCTGAGCTGGCGTCAATTTGAGCTGTTCGGCGGAGCTCATGTCTGAATAGAATTGCAAAAATGC
>NZ_LWGF01000894.1:0-1190 GCF_001635355.1 Oleiphilus sp. HI0125 | reverse complement strand
GTTGCGATCGTAGTGGATCTTAGGCGTTTGGTAGTGACCGCTTGAGAACAATGGTACACGCGCCGTGTAAGCGTTTTGCGTGAATTCCGCAAATGGCGTCCACACTTCTTCGCCATCTGCTTTCACTGCAACAACGTGGTTGCTTTCAAAGCGAATCTTGTCTTCGCTTGTACCGTTAAGTTCAGCTGCGTACTTGATCATGCCGGCTTTGATGCGCAAACAAGCGTCGCGTGCTGCCATGCCGTTCAAGTCAGAACCTGAAGATGCAGCCGTTGGAGACGTGTTAGAGACTTTGTCAGTACGTGTTGCTGTGACCTGAATAGTGTCTAGGTCGACTTGGAATTCGTTGGCAACAACTTGTGCAACTTTCACGTATAAACCTTGGCCCATTTCCGTCCCGCCGTGGTTTACTTGGATCGAACCGTCTGTGTAGACGTGAACCAAGGCACCGGCTTGGTTAAGGAACTGAACAGTAAATGAAATACCGAATTTAACAGGAGTCAGCGCCAAGCCTTTTTTCAAGAACGCAGAGTTTGCGTTGAATTGCTTGATCTCTTCGCGGCGCTTCCAGTACTCAGAGCTTTCCTCAAGCTGAGAGATCAATTCTGGAAGTACTTCTTGCTCAACCGTTTGGCCGTAGTGTGTTTCGTTACGTGGGTCGATGCTGCCATCTTCCAAGCGCATTGAATCGTGCTTCACGCCGTAAAGGTTGCGCTTACGAATGGTAAGCGGGTCTTCGCCAAGATGACGCGCAATGTCGTCCATCATTAGCTCAGCCGTGATCACACCCTGTGGGCCACCGAAACCACGGTAAGCGGTCGCAGATACAGTGTGTGTTTTACAACGGTAACCAGTAATGGTTGCATTGTTTAAGTAGTAGGCGTTGTCGCTGTGGAACATCGCTCGGTCAACGATCGCGTCTGACAAATCAGGCGAGTTACCACATTGGCCTGCCACATTAATAACGGCACCTTGAATAAGGCCTTGTTCGTTGAAACCAACTTTATAATCGTTTTGGAAAGCGTGACGCTTACCCGTCATGATCATGTCATCGCCACGAGACATACGGTATTTCACCGGACGCTTAGTGTGGTGCGCTAGCAATGATGCGATACATGCAAGTGGTGCTGCTTGGGTTTCTTTACCACCGAAGCCACCACCCATGCGGCGTACTTCAACGTTTACTTTGT
>NZ_LWGF01000893.1:0-1333 GCF_001635355.1 Oleiphilus sp. HI0125 | reverse complement strand
TCCTCAATGGAATCTTGGAGTCGAACGTGGAAGTTTGATGTTCGATCTCTGGGTGAAACGAGTGATATTAATTTCGATGTATGGTTCTCAAATAGTTCTGATGCATATATTGCGATTAATGATTTGCCTCCAGGGCGCTACGAAGTTGGTGCGATGAAATTTAAGATGGCGTCTCGTTGGCGATCAACCTCCGCCAATGACGACGGCTACCCCTTAAATATAGAGTTTGAGGTAAAACAAGGTGAAGTTACTACATGACAACGCTATTCCAAGAGACATCTAGTGGTGGCACACGTAGTTCATTTTCGGTGATTGAAATGGAGAGTGTGGATTATAACTTGTTCAAAGTGAAGCTATTGGAAGATGAGCGTATGCAACCTTGGCTCATCAACGAACAAGTTATCCGGGGAGCAAGCATTTGATCATAGCTATCACCTTGTTTATTTAGAGACTGTTAATTAGCCCGTGACTGCGTGTCGAAGTGTAGGTGCTCTAATTTAATCTCCATTAGGTTAGAGCCCTTTTCAGGGTGTCCGATCATTTCGTCATAGGCGCTCGTGTGCTGCAGCACTAGCTTTATGATTCGCAGCAAGCTAAGTGCTGTTTTGGCGGCTTGAAGGCTTCGGTAAGTTTGTATTTGACTACCATCGACCAAGTAATAAGTCTCTCCTTGATGCTCAATCATCACCCTATAAAGCGACAAATCAACTGATTGAATGATCACTTTTTCAATGGGCTCTAATTGTCCGAGCTCTTCGTATGAAATCTTCATAGTCATTTTCCTATCTAGTTTAATAACCTAAGAATACGGCGTAAGAGAACGCTGATAAGTGTGCCAAGGTGACGACGATTGTTAGTCTGTCTCGCAAAACCGCGAACATGGTTTCGTACAAATGATCGCAAAACTTCTTCTCGACAGAGCGTAAGGCAATAAAACTGAGGCCCAAGATCGCACTCTGTAAGGCGGGTTTAAAAATTGTGCTAGCCCATGCTAATAAACTAAAAACGATGCCCGTATTGAGAAGTATGCCGTTCTGGCGCAAGTTCGAGCCGATCACGACGGGTATTGCCCAAAGTAAACCTGCTAAAAAAGACAGAATGACAACGGAGTAAGACAGGAAGAAATCGAGCAGGGAGTCTGCTGATTCTTGAGGGACGAACCAAATCGTAAGGCTGAAGCCTATGAATGGGATCAGGCCTGCGAAGCCAAATGTTTGAATGCGTGCGTGGTTACTCATCGATCTTACTCTGTTTTTTTCAATAAAACCTACGAGAGTAAAAACACAGCCGATTACTTTATATATGTATAACGTGCTTTGGTCTTGAATCCATT
>NZ_LWGF01000892.1:0-1176 GCF_001635355.1 Oleiphilus sp. HI0125 | reverse complement strand
TAGCGCCTAATAAATTTCTCGCCAAAATTGCAAGTGACTGGAACAAACCGGCGGGGTTATTTGTCATTACCCCTGACCAAGTTGACAGCTTTGTCGCCGCGCTACCCGTTACTAAAATTAATGGCGTAGGAAAGGTCACTGCTCAAAAATTAAAAGAGATGAATATCGAAACCTGCACAGATATTCGGAATTACGACTCAAATAAAATAATCGAGAGGTTTGGAAAATACGGGAAACGCTTACTCGAGCTCGCAAATGGGTTTGATGACCGCCCCGTCGTAACAGAACGCCAACGAAAATCTTTGTCTGTCGAAACCACTTTCAGTTCGGACATTAGCTCATTGAAGGAGCTTTCTCCGGCTTTCCATAAGCAATTTGAACAACTTTCCGAACGGGTTAGCAAGGCAAACCCAAACCTCATACTAGGGCGCTATATTAAGCTTAAGTTTAATGATTTCACACAAACCACGATGGATGAAGCAATCCATGCAGGCATCGAAGATTGGAAATCTGCAGACTCATTTATAAATATGATTGAAAAAGCATGGGAGCGTAAAGACCTGCCTATTCGCTTACTAGGGTTGGGTGTACGGATTGGTAACAATAAAAACGACAAACATCAGTTAGACTTGTTCGATTAGCCATTTTTGATAGCCACTATGCAACACCCATACGAAAACCTTGTACCAGATACCGTCATAGATGCTGTAGAGTCGCTCGGATTAATTAGCGATCAGCGCATATTCCCGCTAAATAGCTACGAAAACCGTGTATATCGCGTTGGTATTGAAGATGGCTCACCTTGCATCGCTAAATTTTATCGACCCAACCGCTGGTCAACGGAAGCGATCCGAGAAGAACATGACTTTTGCTTTGAGCTGCAGCAACAAGAAATTAATCTTGTTGCTCCGTCACTCGTTAATAACAGTTCAATTCACGAATTTAACGGATTTCAGTTCGCACTATTTCCAATGCAAGGCGGCTATGCTCCTGAGCTTGAACTCCCAGATACAATGTACAGAATCGGTCTAAATATTGGACGATTACATGCATGCGGTGCGACCAAGCAATTCAAACATCGCACATCAATTAGTATCGATAGGATGGCCAAACAAAGTCGCGACTTTCTCCTTACCAATGAGTTCATTCCGATGAGTTTGGAGTCAGCATACTCTT
>NZ_LWGF01000891.1:0-1190 GCF_001635355.1 Oleiphilus sp. HI0125 | reverse complement strand
GGTAATGTTTGAAATTACAGCACCTGAAGATCGCTCTCTGGCGATATCTAGTCGAGAACTGGTCAATGAATGGCGCCGCCTCGTAGGTACTATTCCTGGTGCTGACGGACTGACCTATCGCGCCGAAATTGGTCGTGTCAGTGATCCTATTGATATCGAATTGCGTGGTGATGACTTCGATGAGTTGTCGGCAATCGCGGATAAATTGAAAGAAAAGCTCGCGTCTTATCCTAGTGTCTTTGATGTCAGTGATACCTTCTCTGATGGCAAGCAGGCCTTAGACATCAATTTACGCAAAGAAGCGCATGTATTGGGATTGACTAGGCAGCAAGTTGTATCACAAGTGAGGAATATCTTCTTTGGGCTCGAGGTGCAGCGCATTCAACGAGGTCAAGATGACATAAAGGTTGTATTGCGTTATCCCATTGACGAGCGTCAGAGTGTCGCTAAATTGCGCGATGTATTAATCACGACGCCTACCGGTGAACGCGTTCGCTTGGGTGCGATTGCTGATCTGTCTCCATCGATCAGTCCCTTGTCGATTCTTCGTAAAGACGGTAAGCGTACGATCAATGTGCAGGCTGATGTCGACAAGCAAAACACCAACATGTTGATTTTGAATCAAGAGTTAAGAGATTTCTTAGACCTTGAATTGGCTGCATATCCTGGAATTACGTACTTGTTAGAAGGTGAGGCCAAAGAGCAAAGTCAGTCGTTTGGAAGCTTGAAGTATGGGTTATTGTTCGTTGGATTTGTCGTGTACTGCTTATTGGCAATTCCGTTCAAGTCCTACTTTCAACCGTTTATCGTGATGTCAGTGATTCCCTTTGGGGCAATAGGCGCGATTGGTGGCCATTTCATTATGGGAATGGATCTTACCTTAATTAGTTTGCTAGGTATGCTCGCGCTTATCGGTGTTGTGGTGAACGATAGCTTGGTGCTCGTTGATTTCGTGAATAAAAAGCGCGCAGAGGGGATGGCGATTCATGATACCGTGCGCATTGCTGCAGCGTCACGCTTTAGGCCTGTGATATTGACGTCACTGACAACCTTTATCGGCTTAATGCCTTTGTTGTTTGAAAAATCGACACAAGCGCAGTTCTTGATTCCTATGGCGGTGTCTTTGGGCTTTGGGATCTTGTTCGCGACCTGTATTACCCTGATATTAGTGCCGATTAACTATCTTGTGG